>JBGSVS010000169.1:0-16113 GCA_041752895.1 Tabrizicola sp. | reverse complement strand
GCATTGCCCGCTGCCGTGGCCAGGGGCTGCGACATGTCGGTGATCAGCGCCGCCGTCATGCAGCCCGCCCCCTGCGCCGTCTTGACCAGAGACCGTGCAAGCGCCTCGGCCCGCTCTGGCGTCTTCATGAACGCGCCAGTGCCACACTTGACGTCCAGCACCAGAGCCTCAAGTCCCGCCGCAAGCTTCTTCGACAGGATCGAGGCGGTGATAAGATCGATGCTTTCCACCGTCCCCGACACATCGCGGATCGCGTAAAGCCGCTTGTCCGCCGGGGCGAGGTCCGCACTGGCCGCGACGATTGCACATTTCACCTCCGTCATCTGCCTGCGCAACGCGGCCTCGGTCAGCCCGGTGCGGAACCCCGGAATGGACTCCAGCTTGTCCAGCGTCCCGCCAGTATGCCCCAGCCCCCGACCCGAGATCATCGGCACATAGGCCCCGCAAACGGCCAAGGCCGGGGCAAGCAGCAGCGACGTGCAATCCCCGATCCCGCCCGTCGAATGCTTGTCGACGACCGGCCCGGGCAGGTCCCATTCCATGACCTTGCCACTGTCGCGCATGCCCTTGGTCAATGCGACCCGGCCTTCTTCGGACAGGCCCTTCAACAGGACCGCCATCGCAAAGGCCCCCGCCTGCGCATCGGTCACCTCGCCCGAGGCAAGCCCCCCCGCGAACCAGCGCAGATCGTCAGCCGAAGGCTGTCCGCCGTCCCTGATCCGCGCGATGATCTGGCGGGCGTCGGTCATGCCCGGTCCATATGAGCGGCAGTGAAGACGCCAGGCAGAAGTTCGGCCACGGTCATCTCGCGCATCTTGCCGTCCGTGGTGCAAAGCGTGACCTTCACCTCTTGCCCCGCGAACTCTGCGATCTTCTGACGGCAGCCACCGCAGGGGGGCACCGGGTCGGGGCTGTCGGCGATCACACAAATCTCGGCGATCCTGGTGTCGCCTGCCGCGATCATGGCCGCGATGGCCCCGGCCTCGGCGCAGGTGCCTTCAGGATAAGCCACGTTTTCCACGTTGCAACCGACATGCACCGCACCGCTTGCCGCGCGCAGCGCCGCCCCGACCTTGAACCGCGAATAGGGCGCATAGGCCCGCTCTCTGACCGCTGTCGCCGCCTGCAGAAGCGTCATCGTCACCCCCTGTTTGACCATTTGGTCAGAGTGTGAGGCCCCCGCGCGGTTTCTGCAAGCAGGTCAGAGGATGCGCGTCGCCGGATTGCCCGGCAAGGTCACTTCCAGAAGCTGCAGGTCCGATGTCGCGTCCGAATACCGCGTCGCCATGCCAGGAGGGATGACGAAGGCATCGCCCGGTTCCAGCCGGTAGGGGTCCTTCCCCTCACCCTCCAGCGTCATCCCGCCCGTCATGACGAAGGTGAACAGGATGTCGCCGTCATGCGCGGTCCAAGGGGCCTCACCCACCGGGCGCGCCACCATCACCGAGGCGACGCCCTGCGTGGCCGCATGGATCGTCGTATCTCGCGCCTCGAACCCTGGGATGCGGAACGGGTGGAAGACCCCTTTCGCGCCGACGTCATGGACAAAGCGCTGGCCGTCCCATTCCCGCTTGGGCCGGTAATGCGGCGTCGGCAACGTCATCTCATGGTCGATCTCGGTCACATGCTCGGCCGGAACACCGATTTCCACCACCTGCACGCCTTCGGAATGCAGCACCTTGTGGCGGATGCCCGGCGGCTGGATGAAGCAGTCTCCGGCATGGATGCGGCGGATACCGCCTTGATCTTCATACAGAACATCCACCCAACCGGCGACGCAGAAGATCAGCTGGAAGCCGACCTTGTGGAAATGCACCATGTCCGGCACCGGTCCGTCCGGCACCCTTATGTGGCTTGCGATCATCGCCCCGCCCAGCCGCGTCGGCACGAGGTCCCGATACTCCATCCCCGCCCGCCCGATCACCCAGGGCGCCTGATCGGCCAGACGGCGGACGACGAAGGCATGTTCCGTCGCGGGCGTCACGACCGGAGGGTTCAACGCGTCGATCTCGATCCGGGTGCCGTTCGGCGCGACCAGAGACGTCTGACCACCTGCAAAGCCCGGGTCATCGGTCAGGATGCGCAGCGCCCCGGGGGCCTCAGGCGCACCCTTCTCGATCCGCAGCCGCAAACCGTGGCCCGACAGAACCGCCACTTCCGGGTTGTCGGCCGGGAAGATCATGTCCAGCCGGAACCCCAGCACCTTGGTGTAGAACGGCAGATCTTCGCGTAACTCTTTCGTCGGAAGCCGAACTTCGGCGCGTGTTTCCGTCATGGCGTTCCCCGTGCTATGGCGGCATGGTGATCGGCGAACCGCTGTTTTGCAAGACGGCTGCGCAAAGCCGCAACTTGGCGGTTCGAAAAATATGGTTTAACCCTAAACCATATCTGCGGGAGAGATGAATGGACGAGTCAAGAAGCGACAATGCCCGGCAGGCGGCGCTGGATTACCATGAATTCCCAAAGCCCGGAAAACTGGAGATTCGCGCGACCAAACCCCTCGCCAACGGCCGCGACCTCGCCCGCGCCTACTCGCCCGGCGTGGCCGAGGCCTGCCTTGAAATCAAGGCCGACCCGTCGACCGCATCCCGCTACACCTCCAAGGGCAACCTCGTCGCCGTCATCTCGAACGGCACTGCGGTCCTTGGCCTTGGCAACATCGGCGCTCTGGCCTCGAAGCCGGTGATGGAGGGCAAGGCCGTCCTCTTCAAGAAATTCGCCAACATCGACTGCTTCGACATCGAAGTGAACGAACCCGATCCGGTCAAGCTTGCCGAAATCGTCTGCGCGCTGGAACCCTCGTTCGGCGCGGTGAACCTTGAGGATATCAAGGCCCCCGACTGCTTCATCGTCGAAAAGCTGTGCCGGGAGAGGATGAACATCCCCGTCTTCCACGACGACCAGCACGGCACCGCCATCGTCGTCGGTGCTGCGGCCACCAACGCGATGATCGTCGCCGGCAAAACCTTCGGCGACATCAAGGTTGTCTCCACCGGCGGCGGGGCGGCGGGCATCGCTTGCCTGGAAATGCTGGTGAAGCTGGGCGTCCGGCGCGAGAATGTCTGGCTCTGTGACCTGGAAGGTCTGGTCTACAAGGGTCGCGCCGCGCAGATGACCCCGCAGAAGGAAAACTTCGCCCAAGGCACCACCCCCGCCACTCTCTTGGACGTGATCAAGGACGCCGACCTGTTCCTTGGCCTCTCCGGTCCCGGCGTCTTGACGCAGGACATGGTCAAGGCGATGGCCCCGCACCCGATCGTCTTTGCGCTGGCCAACCCGACGCCCGAGATCCTCCCCGACGCCGTGCGCGAGGTTGCGCCCACCGCGATCATCGCCACCGGGCGGAGCGACTTTCCGAACCAGGTCAACAACGTCCTCTGCTTTCCGTTCATCTTCCGCGGCGCGCTTGATGTCGGCGCCACCACGATCAACGACGCGATGGAGATCGCCTGCATCGAAGGCATCGCCGCCCTGGCCCGCGCCACGACCTCAGCCGAGGCCGCTGCCGCCTATCGCGGCGAGACGATGTCCTTCGGACCGGACTACCTGATCCCCAAGCCCTTCGATCCCCGGCTGATCGGCGTCGTGGCCAGCGCCGTTGCCAAGGCCGCGATGGAAACCGGCGTCGCCACACGGCCGCTTGAAGACCTCGACGCCTACAAGCGCAAGCTCGACGGGTCAGTCTTCAAATCCGCCCTCCTCATGCGCCCAGTCTTCGAAGCCTCGAAGATGGCCACCCGCCGCATCGTCTTTGCCGAAGGCGAGGATGAACGCGTCCTGCGCGCCGCCAATGCGATGCTGGAGGAAACCACCGATCTGCCGATCCTGATCGGCCGCCCCGAAGTGGTCGAGGCGCGCTGCGAACGCTCGGGCCTGCCGATCCGACCGGGCCGCGACTTCCATCTGGTGAACCCGGAAAACGATCCCCGCTACCGCGATTACTGGGGCACCTATCACGATCTCATGGCCCGCCGCGGCGTGACACCCGACATCGCCCGCGCGGTGATGCGCACCAACTCGACCGCAATTGCCGCGATCATGGTGCACCGGGACGAGGCCGACAGCATGATCTGCGGCACCTTCGGCCAGTTCAACTGGCACCTGGGCTACGTCCGCCAGATCCTTGCCCGTGACGGGTTGCACCCCGTGGCCGCCCTGTCGTTGATGATCCTGGAAGATGGCCCCCTTTTCATCGCCGACACCCATGTGCATTCCGAACCGACGCCACAACAGATCATGGAAACCGTGATCGGAGCCGCCCGCCACGTCCGCCGCTTTGGCATCACCCCGAAGATCGCTTTGTGCACGCAAAGCCAGTTCGGCAACATGGACAACGCCAGCGCCCGCCGGATGCGCGACGCGCTCGAGATGCTGGACGCCCGCGAGCCCGACTTTGCCTACGAAGGCGAGATGAACCTTGACGCAGCCCTAGACGAGTCGATCCGCGACCGCCTCCTGCCAGGGTCGCGCTACGAAGGGGCCGCGAACGTCCTCGTCTTCGCCTCGTCCGAAGTCGCCTCGGGCGTGCGCAACATCCTGAAGGTCAAGGCCGGCGGGCTGGAGGTCGGGCCGATCCTGATGGGCATGGGCAACAAGGCGCATGTGGTGACGCCAGCGATCACCGCGCGGGGCCTTTTGAACATGTCGGCCATCGCGGGGACCCCCGTGGCGCATTATGGCTAAGTTCCTTCGCCTGGCCGCGCTGCTTCTGGCCCTGCCTGCGCAGGCCGAAACCGTGGTCTTTCTGCCCGGTCTCGGGGATGGCAAGGGCAGTTTTGCAGCACTTGTCCGCCGCATGCCCGACGGCATCGCCGTTCATTCCGAGGTGATGCCCGACGCCCTGCCCGGCGACGCTGACGGCCGCAGTCCTGACAGTGCGGCACGCGATCTGCATGACCGTTTAGTGGCAAGCGGCAAGACCGCCCCCTTTGTGCTGGTTGGCCATTCGCTCGGTGGCCCGGAGGCCGTCGCCTTTGCCATCGCCTATCCGCTTGAAACCGCCGGTGTCCTGCTGGTCGATCCCCGCCTGCCCGGCTTTACCGACCGCTGCGAGGCGGCAGGACTTGATCTTTGCCGCCTCCCAAAGCTGATGCGTCTCGCCATGCCAAAGGGCCAAATTGCGCTGATGGACGGGATCGATGACCTGCCCGACGCCGTTGCCTGGGCGAAAGAGGTGCCAGATGTGCCGGTGACGCTGCTCTCGGCCGGCAGGCCGCAGCGTGGGGCAGGCAAGGCCTTTCATCGCATCTGGCAGGACCTTCACCTCGCCTTTGTCGACGCTCTGCCGCAGGGGCGTCTGGTCCGGGTCACCTCCGCCCGCCATTACATTCACCAAGACGCGCCTGATGTCGTCCTTGCGGAACTGCTGCAGCTTCTGCCCGACTGATGCCCCAACTCGGGCAAGAGCCAGCCCGAATTTGCAAAGCTCACCGCAATACCCCTGCCGTCGTGATAGCCGGCGAGAGTTTGCAAAGTTACTGGTGGGCAATCACCAAATTCTGCAAATCTGTCGCACCCCGCTACCGGTAACACCGTTGTGCAACCGGCACCCCATCGCATACCACCGCAACAGTGCATCAGCGGGGGGAGATCGCGATGAGCTACGCACAGGTCTACGGTCAGTGGCAACAAGACCCCGAGCGGTTCTGGCTTTCCGCCGCCGGGGGCATCGACTGGGTCACGAAACCCGCGAAGGCGCTGGATGACAGCCGCGCGCCGCTTTACGAATGGTTCACCGACGCCCAGGTCAACACCTGCTGGAACGCCGTCGATCGCCACGTCCTCGCCGGGCGCGGCAGCCAACCCGCGATCATCCACGACAGCCCTGTCACCGGCACCAAGCACGTCATCACCTATGCCGAGCTGCTGGACCGCGTCTCCCGCCTCGCCGGGGCGCTCAAGGCCAAGGGCATCGCCAAGGGCGACCGGGTCATCATCTACATGCCCATGGTCCCCGAAGCGCTGGAAGCGATGCTCGCCTGCGCCCGCCTTGGTGCGATCCACTCCGTCGTCTTCGGCGGCTTTGCGGCCCACGAACTTGCCGTCCGCATCGACGACTGCACCCCCAAGGCGATCATTGCGGCCAGCTGCGGCATCGAGCCCGCCCGCGTCGTCCACTATAAACCCCTCCTCGACGCCGCCATCGACCAAGCCACCCACAAGCCCGACTTCTGCGTGATCTTTCAGCGCGAGCAAGAGGTGGCGAAACTGACCAAAGGCCGCGACCACGCCTGGCACGAATTCCAGTATGGCGTCACCCCCGCCGACTGCGTGCCCGTCGAGGGCAACCACCCTGCCTACATCCTCTACACCTCCGGCACGACCGGAGCCCCCAAGGGCGTCGTCCGCCCCACCGCCGGGCACCTTGTGGCGCTCAACTGGACCATGGCTGCCATCTACAACTGCGGTGCCGGAGACGTCTTCTGGGCCGCCAGCGACGTCGGCTGGGTCGTCGGCCACAGCTACATCTGTTACGCCCCCCTCATCGCCGGCTGCACCACCGTGGTCTACGAAGGCAAACCCGTCGGCACCCCCGACGCCGCCGCCTTCTGGCGCGTCATCAACGAACACAAGGTGCGCAGCTTCTTCACCGCCCCCACGGCCCTCCGCGCCATCAAGCGCGATGACCCGGACGGCAAGATGGTCCCGCCGCTTCCCACCCTCCAGGCGCTCTATCTGGCCGGAGAACGCGCCGACCCCGACACGATCCACTGGGCGCAGAACCACCTGAAGGTCCCGGTGATCGACCACTGGTGGCAGACCGAAACCGGCTATGCCATCGCCGCCAACCCGCTGGGCATCGAACACCTTCCGGTCAAGATCGGCTCCCCCTCCGTGCCGATGCCCGGCTTCGATGTCCAAGTCCTGGACGAAGGCGGCCACCCGACCTCCCCCGGCACCTTGGGCGCCATCGCGATCAAGCTGCCGCTCCCCCCCGGCACCCTGCCGACCCTCTGGAACGCCGAGGACCGCTTCCGCAAATCCTACCTCAACCACTTCCCCGGCTACTATGAGACGGGGGACGCGGGCTATATCGACGGCGACGGCTATCTCTACATCATGGCCCGCACCGATGACGTCATCAACGTCGCGGGCCACCGCCTGTCCACCGGCGCGATGGAGGAGGTGCTGGCCGCCCACAAGGACGTCGCCGAATGCGCCGTCATCGGGGTCGCCGACGATTTGAAAGGCCAGTCGCCGCTGGGGTTCCTATGCCTCAACAAAGGGTCGAACCGCCCGCATGACGAGGTGGTGAAGGAGTGCGTCAAGCTGGTGCGCGACCAGATCGGCCCGGTCGCCGATTTCAAGCGTGCCGTGGTCGTCGACCGGCTGCCGAAGACCCGGTCTGGCAAGATCCTGCGCGGGACCATGGTCAAGATTGCCGACAGCCAGCCCTGGAAGATGCCCGCCACCATCGACGATCCAGCGATCCTGGATGAAATCGCCCTTGCGTTGCAAAGTCTGGGACTCGCTCGCGCATAACGCGAATACTGCTGGACTCCCGTTAACCTTTGCAGCAATCTTTGCATTATGCAAAGAAAAGGGCTCGCATTTCGGGATGATTCTGCAATGACCGGACGGGGCAGCGATGCGAAGTCGCAGGCGTTGGACAGGCTGCGCGAGGCCGTCGCGGCGCTGCGCCCGCATCTGGCCACGCCTGACCAGCAAGCGGCCCTGTTCCTGATCGAAGAGACGATGGAACGGCTGGACGCCCCGGCCCAGACCGGCACGACCGGGCTGATGGAATTCGACGCTTCGCGGCTAAGCCACCTCCTGGAAATCACCGGCCCGGATCTCGCGATCGAGCTTCTGGCCCGATTGACCGAAGATCTGCTCACGACCCAGGACACGCTTGACCGGGGCGCAGCCGAGGCAGACTGGAAACGCCTGCGCGAAGGCAGCCATGTGCTGATCTCGCTGTCTGGCTCGGTCGGGGCGCTGTCCCTGCAAAGCATGGCCGAGGGTCTGAACGCAGTCGCGCACCGTCAGGACCTTGAAGGCCTTTCGGCCCTGATGCCGCCGCTTGGGTCGGAACTGACCAGCCTGATCCAGCTGATCCGCGCCACCCAGCCGCCGAACGGCAGGTTCTGATGAAACCCACCACGTCGCTGACCCGTCCATCGGTGCTTCTCGTCGAAGACACCCTGTCGCTGCAGATGGTCTACCGGTCCATCTTGGCCACCGCCGGGCACCGGGTGGCGGTCGCGGGCACGGCGGCCGAGGGGCTTGAACAGTTCCGCGCGCATCGGCCGCTCGTCGTGCTTCTGGACCTGATCCTGCCCGACCGCGACGGGCTTGAGGTGATGCGCGACATCCAGGAGCTGCAGCCCGAAACCCGCGTGATCGCGATCACCGCAAACGGGTCCGTCAACCGCGCAGTCGAAGCGATGCGCGCAGGCGCCCATGACTTCCTGGTCAAGCCCTTCGACGAAGGCCGCTTCCTGTCCGCCGTGCAGAATGCGCTCGCCGAAGCCAATCCGCGGGAACCGGCGAAATCCGAACCTATCACCCGCAGCCGCGATCCGGGCGAAGTGGCCGAAGGCTCGGGCTTCATCGGCTCGTCGGACGCGATGGAGCGCATCCATTCGACCATCAATTCCGTTGCGCGTTCGATGGCGACGGTCTTCATCACCGGCGAAAGCGGCACGGGGAAAGAGCTTTGCGCCCTGGCCGTCCACGCCAATTCCAACCGCGCCTCAGGCCCCTTCATCGCGCTGAACTGCGGTGCTATCCCGCAAGACCTGCTGGAATCCGAGGTTTTCGGCCACATGAAGGGCAGCTTCACGGGTGCCATCTCAGACAAACAGGGCGCGGCCACCGCTGCCGACGGCGGCACGCTGTTCCTGGACGAAATCTGCGAGATGGCCCCGGCCCTGCAAACCAAGCTTCTGCGGTTTCTCCAGACCTCCACCGTCCAGCCCGTGGGGGCAACCCGGCCCCGCAAAGTCAACGTCCGCATCGTCTGCGCCACGAACCGCGATCCCCTCGACGCCGTCCGCCGCGGCCATTTCCGCGAGGACCTCTACTACCGCCTCTACGTCGTCCCGATCCACATGCCGCCCCTGCGCGACCGCGGTCAGGACATCATCGAGATCGCCGAAGCCGCTCTGACCCGCTTTGCCCAGGAAGAGGGCCGCGATTTCCACGGCCTCGACCCAGCCGTGCGCAACCTGATGCTGTCGCTGCCCTGGCCCGGCAACGTCCGCCAGTTGCTGAACGTGATGCGCAATGTCGTCGTCCTGAACCCCGGCGGCTGGGTCACGCCCGACATGCTGCCCCCCGGCCTTGCCGATGAAGGGCGCGAAGCCGAACCGCAGCCGACCGCCCTTGCGACCCCGAATGCGCTGGGGCTCGACAGCCTGATCGGCCTCCCCCTCGCCGAGGCCGAGCGCCGCCTGATCGAAGCCACGCTTGCGCTGCACGGCGGCTCGATCCCAAAGGCAGCGCGGGTGCTCGACGTCTCTCCCTCGACCCTTTACCGCAAGATCGAAGGCTGGAACGCCAAGGCCTCGTGAACGACGTCAGACGAACTGCTCGCCGATCAGCCGTTCTTCCAGCCCGTGCCCCGGGTCAAACAGCAGCCGGTGGCGCACCGTGGGCTCGGACCGGACCTCGACGCTGACGACATCCTTGACCGAGGACCGGCTGTCGGCATCAGCCATCACCGGGCGCTTTTCGCCCTCGATCACCTCGAACCGCACCACGGCGCTTGACGGAAGCACCGCACCCCGCCAGCGCCGGGGCCGGAAAGCCGACATTGCGGTCAGGGCCAGCACGTCCGACCCGATGGGCAGGATCGGACCATGCGCCGAATAGTTGTAGGCCGTCGATCCCGCTGGCGTCGCAACCAGCGCCCCGTCGCTGACCATCTCCTCCAGCCGCACCCGCCCGTCGATCAGCACCCGCAACTTGGCCGCCTGCGGACCCTGCCGCAAAAGCGAGACCTCGTTGATCGCAAGCGCCTGGGTGACCTTGCCCCGGACATTCTCGGCCCGCATCGACAGCGGGTTGATCACCGTCTCCTCCGCCGCAGCCAGCCGTTCGGGCAGGTCCGCAACCGCATAGGCGTTCATCAGGAACCCGATGGTCCCGCAGTTCATCCCGTAGACCGGCAGCCTTTGCCCATGCGCCGCATGCAGCGTCTGCAGCATGAACCCGTCGCCGCCCAGCGCCACGATCACATTCGCCGACCGCGCATCGGCCTGACCATAGGCCGCAGTCAGCGCCGCGTGCGCCGCCACCGCCGCCGGGGCCCTCGATGCCGTGAACCTGATCCGCACCTAGCCCTCCCGCGCCGAAGTGACCGAACCTTGACCGGGCCTGCCCCGAAACTCAACCCCTTCCCCGGCGCATGCCTCCGGGTGCCGGACCGCACCTTCCGTTCCGCGTGGCAACAATATTTCGCCTTGTACGCGGATCATGTCGGATTCTTGCCTTTTCCGGCAGCGGTCCATGCTCTAGATAGCCGCGCACACCAAGGGCTCGGAGGACACCCCATGAACGCTTCCCACCGCGACACCGGCTTTTTCACCGAACCCCTGTCCTCCCGCGACCCCGAACTCTACGGCGCCGTCACTCAGGAACTCGGCCGCCAGCGCCATGAGATCGAACTGATCGCCAGCGAAAACATCGTCTCCCGCGCCGTGATGGAGGCGCAGGGCTCGGTGATGACCAACAAGTATGCCGAAGGCTACCCGGGCAAGCGCTACTACGGCGGCTGCCAGTTCGTCGACGTGGCCGAGAACCTGGCAATTGACCGGGCGAAGCAGCTTTTCAACTGCGCCTTCGCTAACGTCCAGCCGAACTCCGGTTCCCAGGCCAACCAGGGCGTCTTCCAGGCGCTGATCAAGCCCGGCGACACCATCCTTGGCATGTCGCTCGACGCCGGCGGCCACCTCACCCACGGCGCCGCCCCAAACCAGTCCGGCAAGTGGTTCCACGCTGTCCAGTATGGCGTGAGGAAGCAGGACCTGACGCTGGACTACGACCAGCTCGCCCAGCTTGCGACCGAGCATAAGCCGAAGCTGATCATCGCAGGCGGCAGCGCCATCCCCCGCATCATCGACTTCGCCAAGATGCGCGAGATTGCGGATAGCGTCGGTGCCTTCCTCCTCGTCGACATGGCCCACTTCGCGGGTCTCGTCGCGGCAGGCCTTTACCCCTCGCCGTTCCCGCATGCCCATGTCGCGACCACGACCACCCCACAAAACCCTGCGCGGCCCGCGCGGCGGCATGATCCTCACCAACGACGAGGACATCGCCAAAAAGGTCAACTCGGCCATCTTCCCCGGCATCCAGGGCGGCCCCCTGATGCACGTCATCGCCGCCAAGGCCGTGGCCTTCGGCGAAGCGCTGCGCCCCGGCTTCAAGACCTACCAGGCCCAGGTCATCAAGAACGCCCAGGCCCTCGCGGATGAGCTGATGAAGGGCGGCCTCGACATCGTCACCGGCGGCACCGACACCCACCTGATGCTGGTGGACCTCCGCCCCAAGGGCGTGAAGGGGAACGCGACCGAAAAGGCCCTCGGCCGCGCCCATATCACCTGCAACAAGAACGGCATCCCGTTTGATACCGAAAAGCCGACGATCACCTCGGGCGTCCGCCTTGGCACCCCCGCAGGCACCACGCGCGGCTTCGGTGAACCCGAATTCCGCCAGATCGGCCGCTGGATCATCGAAGTGACCGAAGGCCTTGCGCAGAACGGCGAAGACGGCAACGGCGCCGTCGAAGCCAAGGTGAAGGCCGAAGTCGAAGCCCTCTGCCAGCGCTTCCCGATTTATCCGGAGCTTTGAGCGACCACCTCCGCTACGCCGGGGCCGACCCCGCCACCCAAGACAAGGCCTTGCGCGACATCATCGCGCAAAGCCCACATCTGACCCTTTGGCTTGAAACCCTGCGCGACCTTGACCTTCCCGACGCGTGGATCGTCTCGGGTGCGATCTACAATCAGGTCTGGAACCACCTGACCGGCCGCCCGCTTCTGCACGGGATCAAGGACGTCGACATCTTCTATTTCGACCCCGACCTCAGCTATGAGGCAGAGGACCGCGCCATCCGCCGCGTCACTGCCGCTTTCCCCACCGATCCGCCCATCGAATTGCGCAACGAAGCCCGCGTCCATCTCTGGTTTCAGGAACGGTTCGGCCAGCCCTATCCGCAGCTGACCTCCTCCTGCCACGCCATCGACCATTTCGCCTCGCGGACCCATTGCGTCGGCGCGCGCCTGACCGCCACCGGCCTCGACCTCTACGCCCCCTTCGGGCTGGACGACATCTTCAGCTTCCGCCTGAACCCGAACCCGGTGCTCGACAACCGCGCGACGCATCACGCGAAAGCCCAGCGTCAGATGGCCTTGTGGCCCGAACTGACTCTGATCCCTTGGCCCGGAACCTGACCCTGGAGCGAGACGTCAAGTAGGGTGGGCGATCCGCCCACCGCCGTTTTGGGCAGACGGTGTCAGAATCGCTGCAACCGTGCTAGGCTCACGCCATTGAATCCTCGCGTCAGCATTTCATCGCGAAATCCCGTTCCCGCATTTTCACCCTCCAATTTCAGGAGCATCGGCATGGATTACCTTGTCACCGGCATGGAAAACGGCGCCAATCTGCGTGAAAGCGCGTCCGACGCGGGCGCCTTTATCGGCAATCTCCGCTTCGCCACCCGTCTGCGCGAAATCGCCCCGTCCCCGACCAAATGGAAACATGTGACCGTCACCGAAGGCCCGCTTGCCGGTCGCACCGGGCATGTGTCCGCCACCAATCTGGCCCCGGTCCACAGCGAAGGTGCGGCCCGTCTGGTCAGGGCCGCGGCGCAGTATTGGGAAGAATTCGACCGTGGTCGTGGCAAGGAAGGCGACACCGGCGCAGGAACGACCCCGCGCGGAAAGAACTACAAGGCGATGGTCCTTGCCATGTGGGATGCTCTGCACGGCGGCCGTCCCCCCAATGACAACACCAGCCACCCCGACTGGCCCTGGTCCGCCGCAGGCATGTCTGCCTTCGTGCGCCGCGCGAATGAAGGCGGCGGCTACAATGCCTTCCGTTTCTCGAACGGGCACCATTCCTATATCAAGCACAGCGTTCGCATGCGGGAAAATGGCGATGCCTCCGGCCCCTTCTGGGGCTTCCGCCTGACCGAACACAAGCCGCAGATCGGCGATCTTGTCGTGCGCTGGCGCGGGGGTGTCAGGACCTATGAGGCCGTCCGGACCATCATGAACACCAGCACCGGCTTCAAGTCGCATACCGATGTGGTCTGCGAAATCCGGTCGGGCTTTCTCTGGGCGCTTGGCGCGAACAACTCCGACAGTGTCAGCCGGGTGAAATACCTTCTGGACGCAAATGGCTTCGTCAGGCTGACCGGCGACCGATTCATGATCATGAAGAACGTCGTTCCCTGAGGCGTTCCCCACCTTGACGCCCGACCTGCCGACCGATCACATCCTCCGACCCGATCGGCAGGACCCGCATGACCACGCCCGACACCCGCTCCCTTGAACACCGCATGGGCGACTGGGCCCGCGCCCGGCTGCCCTTCGCTCTGGCCGAGTTCGTGATGTTCGTCCTCAAGCAAGGCTGGGCCTGCCTGTTCGGCGGGCTTCTCCTTGCAGCCATCATCGGCACCAAGCTGATCTGGCAGCCTGACTGGCCGATCCACCGCTACGACGCGCTTTTCGTCTTCGCCATCGCCACGCAAGTCATCTTCCTGTGGACCAAACTCGAAACCTGGGAGGAAGCCCGCGTCATCCTCCTGTTCCACCTCACCGGCACGGCGATGGAGTGGTTCAAGGTTCACGCCGGGTCCTGGGCCTACCCCGAGCCAGGGATCTTCAAGCTGATGGGCGTGCCCCTGTTCTCGGGCTTCATGTATGCCGCTGTCGGCAGCTACATGGCCCGGGTGATCCGCGTCTTCGACATGAAATTCGCCCCCTACCCCAGCTTTCCGCTGACCGTCCTTCTCGCCGCCGCTATCTACGTCAACTTCTTCGCCCACCACTTCCTGCCCGATATCCGGCTGGTGCTTTTCGTGGCGACCGTCGTCCTTTACGGCCGCACCCGGATCTGGTTCCGCATCCATGACCGCCACTGGTGGATGCCCCTGCCCGTCGCGGCCTTCCTGTCGGCGCTGGCACTTTGGGTGGCCGAGAATGTCGGCACCGCCACCGGTACCTGGATCTACTCCGGCCAGATCAAGGGGCAGCTTGTCAGCCTCGCCAAGCTTGGCTCCTGGTATCTTCTGCTTTACGTGGCTTTCGTCACTGTAACGCTTGTCACGCGGAGGGCACTGTCCGCCACGCCGGTCGACCTGACATCGACCGCAGGAGTGGTTACCGGAAGGTAAACGCCCGCGACCAAGTCATTGCTTGCAAAGCCGAATCCGGATTTGTCCACCGTGGACAGGCTTCAGAAATACCCGCGCCAGGCCAGGAAAAGCGCCACCGCGACCGCCAGCACCAGGACCCCGAACCCGACCGACCCAAGGATCGACGCAAGGTAGTCCCGCTTGCGCCCGACCGGATCGATGGCGATCAGATGCTTCAGGCAGACATCATAGGCCTCGGTCACCTCGCCCATGTCGATCTGGCCCAGAAGCTTCGGATTCTGCGCCTTCTGCGCCGACGAGGCCAGGAGCTTGCCCGCATCCCGCACCTTCCGCGGAAGCGAGCGCCCGGCACGCTTCAGCTTGGCCGCAAGGCCCCGGCCGCCCAGACCCAGCCTCTCTTCCAGAAGCTGCGCCACCCGATCCGCCATCTGCTGGATCGTCACAGCACTCATATCGCCACCCTCCGACACCCAGCGCCGAACCTAGAGGCGATTGCCGACAGGATCAACCGGTCTGGCCTGAAGCGTCTCGTATCGTTATGAAAACCCATGCTCGCCACGATCCACCACCCCGCCACCGCTACGCCCAGTGCCGCCACCCTCGTCATCGCCCACGGGCTTTACGGGTCGGGCAGGAACTGGGGCGTGATCGCCCGCCGCATAGCCGACCACCGCGACGTGGTGGCCGTTGACATGCGCAACCATGGCGAGAGCCCGCGCTTCCCGACCCAAAGCTACCCCGAGATGGCCGAGGATTTGGCGGAGGTGATCGAAAGCCTTGGGCCGCAACCGGTCGACCTTCTGGGCCATTCGATGGGCGGGAAAGCCGCGATGCAACTCGCTCTGATCCGGCCCGACCTGATCCGACGCCTTGTCGTCGCCGACATCGCCCCGGTCGCCTACAGCCACGACCAGACCCGCAATGCCCAGGCGATGGCCAATATTGACCTGTCGCAGATCACCACTCGGGCCGAGGCTGACGCGGCCCTGTCGCGGGACATCAACGACGCAGCACTTCGCGCCTTCTTCCTGCAGTCCCTGGACTTGCGGCAGCACCCGCCGCGCTGGAAGCTGAACCTTCCCGTGCTGGAAGCAGAGATGCCGAAAATCGTCGGCTGGCCCGGCACAGAAGGCCAGTTTCCCAACCCGACGCTGTTCCTGACCGGCGCCCTGTCATCTTACGTCCGCACAGAACACCGCGACACGATCCGCGCCCTCTTTCCCAAAGCCCGCTTCGCGAAACTGCCCGACGCGGGCCACTGGCTCCATGCCGAAAAGCCGCGCGAGTTCGAAGAGACGGTCAGGGTCTTCCTCGACGCCTGATCACTCGATCTGTCTGGCTATCGCCCAGCTTACCGGAAGTGCCAGCACCGCCCCGGCCGCCGCCGCGATCACGATCGGCCACAGCGTCCCATAGCCGGCAGTCAGCACGGCGATCACACCGGTTCCGGCCATCGCAGTCGAGATCACAGAATAGAGAACCATCATCAGGCGCATCGGATTACCTCCACCTTTGCTGTCTGAGAGTATCGCAGAAATCGGCGCGACCCGCCTTGATCGGAGTCAAATGCGCGCCGCGTAGGGTGGGCAATCCGCCCACTTTCCGTCAGGATCGCGCCATCAGCTCGCAAAGGGCCGAGGTCGGCAAGCGGACCGGATTGCCCTTCATCGACGAGGCGTCCAGCGCCGCTTCGGCGATCCGGGGGTGATCCTCGACCCTGACCCCCAGGGTGACCAGGTCCGGCAGTCCCATGATCCGGGCCCAGGCCTGCAGTTCCTGCGGCGCATCGT
>JBGSVS010000168.1:0-3258 GCA_041752895.1 Tabrizicola sp. | reverse complement strand
GTGCCCGAGGCGCCGCTTCTGACCATCGACTCGGCCAAGCTTGCCGGGTCGCTGTCGCTGCGGGGCGGCCGGATCGACGATCTGTCGCTGAAGACCTACCGCGAGGAACTGGAGCCGACATCGCCCATCGTGCAGCTTCTGTCGCCGGTGGGCGAGGACCTGTCCTACTATTCCGTCTTCGGCTGGCTGCCCGGCACCGGGCTTGCGACGGGCGACGTCCCGGACGCGAATACGCTTTGGACCGCTGCAGGCAGCGCGACCCTGACCCCCGAAACACCGGTCACCCTGCGGTGGGAGAACGGCAAGGGCCTGACCTTCGTGCGCGAAGTGTCGGTCGACCAAGACTTCATGTTCACCGTGAAGGACACCGTCGAAAACGGCTCAAGCACGGCGGTTGCGCTGCAGCCTTACGGCATCGTCGCCCGTCACGGCCTGCCCAAGCTGCAGAACATCTTCGTTGTCCATGAAGGCGCGATCCAGCGGGTGGATGGCGAGCTGACCGAGACCGACTACGCCGACATCACCGAGTTCGAGGTGGACGCGCGCGAGGGTCTTCCGGCTGAGGTGACCGAGGCCACGACGGACGGCTGGATCGGCTTTACCGACCATTACTGGATGACGACGCTGGTCCCCGAACAGGGCAAGCCGTTCAAGTCTGTGCTGAAATACGTGCCCGACGCCGGCATCTACCAGGCCGAAGTGCGCCAGCCGGTCGTCTCGCTGGAGCCCGGGGCGACGGCAAGCACCTCGATGCGGTTCTTTGCGGGTGCGAAGGAATGGGCCACGATCCGCGGCTATGAGAATGAGGCGGGCATCGCGGGCTTCCTCGATTCCATCGACTGGGGCTGGTTCTACTTCCTCACGAAGCCAATCTTCGCTGTCCTGCACTGGCTGAACGCGCTGATCGGCAACATGGGCTGGGCGATCATCGCGCTGACCTTCTTCCTCAAGTTCCTCGTCCTGCCGCTGGCCTACAAGTCCTATGTCTCGATGGCGCGGATGAAGGAACTGCAGCCCGAGATGGAGGCGCTGAAGGAACGTGTGGGCGAGGACAAGCAGAAGCTCCAGCGCGAGATGATGCAGCTTTACAAGGACAAGAAGGTGAACCCCGCTGCGGGCTGCCTGCCGATCCTGATCCAGATCCCGATCTTCTTTGCCCTCTACAAGGTTATCTTCGTCACCATCGAGCTGCGTCATGCGCCGTTCTTCGGCTGGCTGAAGGACCTGTCGGCCCCCGATCCGTCGTCCCTGTTCAACGCCTTCGGCCTTCTGCCCTGGGACGCGCCTGTGCAGGGCACGGTGTTGCACCTGATCTTCATCGGCGTGCTGCCGATCTTTTTGGGCATCACCATGTGGCTGCAGCAGAAGCTGAACCCCGCGCCGACCGACCCGGTTCAGGCCTCGATCTTCGCCTGGATGCCTTGGGTCTTCATGTTCATGCTGGGCGGCTTTGCCAGCGGTCTGGTGGTCTACTGGATCACCAACAACACGATCACCTTCATCCAGCAGTACACGATCATGTGGAGCCACGGGAAGCGCCCGGACATCTTCGGCAACATCCGCTCGGCCAAGGCGGCGAAGGCCGAAGCGAAGGCCAAGGCCGTGGCACCGCCTGCTCCGGCACCGAAGAAGGGCAAGAAATGACGGCCAGTCTGGCCCATATCTTCCGCTATCCGATCAAGGCCCACGGACGCGAGGAACTCGCGTCCGTTGTGCTTTCGGCGGGGGCTGGCCTGCCCTGGGACCGGCACTGGGCGGTGGCGCATGAACGATCAAAGTTCGACCCCGCAGCGCCCGCCTGGGTGCCCTGCGGCAATTTCCAGCGTGGTGCGCGGACGCCTGCAGTGATGGCGATTGCGGCCCGCTTCGACGAAGGGACGGGCGTTATGGACCTGACCCACCCCAACCTGTCGCCGCTGCGCTTTCGCCCGGAAACCGAAGGCGCGCAGCTGATCGACTGGCTGGCAACGATCAGCCCGACCGAGGACTTCCGCCCCGCAGCCCTGGTGCGCGCACCGGGTCAGGGCATGACCGACACGGATTTCCCCAGCCTGTCGATCAACTCGCTGGCCTCGAACGCGGCGCTGGCGGCGCATATGGGGTGTGATCTGTCGCTGCACCGCTGGCGCGGCAACCTGTGGCTGGACGGCTTGGAGCCTTGGGAGGAGTTCGACTGGATCGGCCGCCGCCTGCGCCTGGGCGGGGCCGTGCTGCAGGTGCAGGAACGCATCGGCCGCTGCAAGGCGACAACGGCGAACCCCGAGACGGGCCTCGTTGATGCCGACACGCTTGGCGCTTTGCGCGCTGTGGTGGGTGAACAGGACTTCGGCGTCTTCGCAACCGTGATCGAGGGCGGCCTTATCGCACAGGACGACCGGGTGGAGGTTCTGGCATGATGCAATTCACCCTGGCCCCGGACCCCGAGGACGAGGCGCGCGAGACGGGGCGGCTGCTGTTCGCCGGTCCGGTGACCTTCGTCAAAGGCGTCGTCGCGATGTCCGGCCTGCCCCCGGCGGACCGGCTGGAGGTCTGCTTTGCGGGCCGCTCGAACGTCGGCAAGTCCAGCCTGATCAACGCGCTGACGGGCCGCAAGACCCTCGCGCGGGCATCGAACACGCCGGGGCGCACGCAAGAGATCAACTACTTCGCCCTGGGCGAAGAGCGCTATCTGGTCGACCTGCCGGGCTATGGCTTCGCTGAAGCCCCCGTCGCGGTGGTGGCAAAGTGGCAGGCGCTGCTGAAGCAGTATCTGGCGGGACGTCAGACCCTGCGGCGGGCCTTCGTGCTGATCGACGCCCGGCATGGTGTGAAAGCAGTCGATGATGAGATACTCACGCTGCTCGACCGGTCGGCCGTGACCTTCCAGGCGGTGCTGACCAAGGTTGACAAGATCAATCGCGTGGAACGCGAGGCAGTGATCGAACAGGTCAAGGGCGCGCTGGGGAAGCACCCGGCAGCCTACCCCGAGATCATCGTGACCAGTTCCGAAAAGGGCGAGGGGATCGAAACCCTGCGCGCCCTGATCGCGACGATGGAATAGGTCCCAAAATCCTTCGAAGGATTTTGCAAATCTTTTCGAAAAGATTTGGCCCTCGCCCGCTACCGCCCCGCGTCATGCTCTGGGTCCGCCCCCGGCACCGGGTCATAGCCGTGGCCCCCCCAGGGATGGCAGCGGCAGATGCGATGCGCCGCCAGGTAACCGCCCTTCACCGCGCCGTGCCGCTCCAGCGCTTCCAGCGCATAGGCCGAACACGTCGG
>JBGSVS010000167.1:0-3524 GCA_041752895.1 Tabrizicola sp. | reverse complement strand
CGCGGCGGATCAGGCCCAGGGGGGCGAGGGCTGCGTCGTAGAACCGGGCGGCGCGGGCGAGGTCTCTGGTGCCGAGGGTGAGGTAGAGGAAGGTCTCAGCCATCGACCTCGTCCGTGGTCTGCTGGCCAGACAGGCGCTGGCGCAGGATCGACCAGGACATGCCGATGCCAAGGATCAGGGACAAGGCAAGGATCGTGAGCCAGACGTTCAGCGCCGAGTTCGACAGGCCCAGAAGGCCCCAGTCGGTCAGGACCCAAAGGCCCGCGGCGAAGATCGCGGCAATGACAAGGGCGCCAAGGATGCCGATCGATCGCATGGTGGCAACAAGGTAGACCATGGCGATGACCACAAGGATCAGCCCGCAGAAGACGATCAGCGGGGTCTGGGTGCCCCAGGCCTCGCGCGCCCAGGTGACGTAGTTCCATCGGGTCGGGTTGAAGATCGCGGCGAGGAGGAGGAATGCGCCAAGCCAGCGCAGAAGGATACCCATGGACGTGTCCCTTTGGGGTTGCAGTTGCTGCATGCTAGCCTGCGGGGCGGGCCGAGGGGAAGGGCAGTGATGGACGCGCTTTACGAAGACCCGGCGCTGGCGGCGTTTTATGACTGGGACAATCCCTGGCCCGCCGATTTCGACTGGTTCCTGACGCTGGTTGCGGGGGCCGGGTCGGTCCTGGACCTGGGCTGCGGGACGGGCATCTTTTCGGCCGCGCTGGCTGCGCGGGGGGCCGAGGTGGTGGGCGTTGATCCGGCAGCGGCGATGCTGCAGATCGCTCGGGCGCGGCCAGAGCCGGTGGTCTGGCTTGAGGCACCGGCCCAGGGGCTTGACCTTGGGCGGCAGTTCGAAGCCGTAGTGCTGACGGGGCATGCGTTTCAGACGTTGCTGACGGCAGAAGACCGCGCGGCGGTGCTGGCGACGATTGCCCGGCATCTGGCTCCCGGCGGGCGGTTCTTCTTCGACAGCCGCAATCCGGCAGCGCGGGAGTGGCAGGAATGGACGTCCGAGGCCACGCGCGCGGTGCAGCCGCATCCCGACTTTGGCCTGGTCGAGCGGTGGAATTCGGCCGAGGAGACGGATCTGCCGGGGGTGATCGAATACCAGACGCATTACCGGCTGGAGGACGGGCGGCACTTGCAGGCACGCTCACGCATTGCCTTTCCGGGGTTTGACGATCTGTCGGCGGCAATTGCGGCGGCAGGGCTGCGGGTGGACCGCTGGTATGGCGATGCTGCGGGTGGACCGTTACGGCCGGACTGCCCGGATTTCATTCCGTTCGGGCAGTTGGCCTGAGCGGCGCTTTTTCCCGTTCCCCCCGTGCGCTTCGCCCGCTATAGGACAGACGGTTTGCGAAACCGGAGGAAGATGAATGGCCAACGTCGTCGTGGTGGGTGCCCAGTGGGGCGATGAGGGCAAGGGCAAGCTGGTCGACTGGCTGAGCGAGCGCGCCGATGTCATCGCGCGGTTCCAGGGCGGGCACAACGCGGGCCATACTCTGGTCATCGGCAACACGGTCTACAAGCTTTCGCTTCTGCCCAGTGGCATCGTGCGTGGCGGCAAGCTGTCGGTGATCGGCAACGGTGTGGTCGTCGACCCCTGGCATCTGGTGGCCGAGATCGAAAAACTGCGCGGGCAGGGCGTGGAGATCAGCCCTGAGAACCTGATGCTGGCCGAGAATGCGTCGCTGATCCTGCCCATCCATGGCGAGTTGGACCGTGGGCGCGAAGCGCAGACTTCGGTGGCGAAGATCGGCACGACCGGGCGGGGCATCGGTCCGGCCTACGAGGACAAGGTCGGCCGCCGGGCCATTCGCGTCGCGGACCTGTTTGACGCGGCGACCTTGGACACGCGGATTGGCCGCCTGCTGACCCACCACAATGCTTTGCGCGCAGGCCTGGGGCTGGAGCCGGTGGATGCGGCGGCGCTGAAAGCCTCGCTTCTGGAGATTGCTCCGAAGATTAGGCCTTATGCGGGGCCGGTCTGGAAGGTGCTGAACGAGGCGCGGCGGGCGGGGAAACGCATCCTCTTCGAGGGCGCGCAAGGGTCGCTTCTGGACATCGATTACGGGACCTATCCCTATGTGACCTCGTCCAACACCATCGCGGGGCAGGCGGCGACGGGGACAGGGGTCGGGCCGACGGCCATCGATTTCGTGCTGGGGATCGTCAAGGCCTACACGACCAGAGTCGGCGAAGGGCCATTCCCGGCGGAACTTTTTGACGCGGACGGTGAGCGGTTGGGCGAGCGGGGGCATGAGTTCGGCACGGTGACGGGCCGCAAGCGCCGCTGCGGCTGGTTCGATGCGGTGCTGGTGCGGCAGACCTGTGCGACGTCTGGCGTGTCGGGGATTGCGCTGACGAAGCTTGATGTGCTGGACGGGTTCAAGACGCTGAAAATCTGTGTCGGCTATGATCTTGACGGCAAGCGGATGGATTACCTGCCGATCGCGGCGGATGAACAGGCGCGCTGCACGCCGATCTACGAAGAGCTTGAAGGCTGGTCGGAAACGACTGCGGGCGCGCGCGGTTGGGCGCAGCTTCCGGGGGCGGCGATCAAGTATGTGCGGCGGATCGAGGAGTTGATCCAGTGCCCGGTGGCGCTACTTTCCACCTCGCCGGAGAGGGATGACACGATCCTGGTGACCGACCCGTTTGCGGACTGACGGGCGCGGATTGACGGGGCGGCTCATCGTGCGGCTTTGCCTTCTCTTCGCGGGCGACGAGCGACCGAAGGGAACGAGGAGCGTTCCGGGGAGAGACGATATGGCGCTAAGCTACAAAGCCCGCAGGCGCTGGGCTCTGGTGATCCTGCTGGTCGTGCTGCCGCTTTACATCGTGGCGGCGGTGAATGTGATCGACCTTTTCGAGCGGCCCTCGATCCTTGTCGAGCTTGCGGTCTACGTGGCCTTGGGTTTTCTCTGGGCGCTGCCGTTCCGCTTTGTCTTCCGGGGCATCGGTCAGGCCGATCCCGAAGCGCAAAAGACGGACGGGCAGGGCCCATCCGTCTGATCTTGCGGCAGTCTGGCTGGCGTCTATTCAGGCGTCAGTTCAGGCGGCGGGCTTCGGCCAGATAGGGCGAGGTTTCGGCCAGCGCATAGTGGCCGCGCGTGACCTTCTCGATCCGGCCGGTCCGCAGTAGCGTGCCGAACGAGCGCAACCCGTCCTCGCGGCTGACCGGCTTGCCGCCCGCTGAGGCCATCATCCGGCGCATCAGCTGCGGGCGAGTGAACTGCTCACGCTTTTCGACGCAGGTGGCGAAGGCGGCGGCAGCTTCCAGCATCTCGACCATGGACCGGGCGCCAACCGTCTCGGCAAAGGCGACAAGGCCGGATTCGTCGATCTCGCGGGCGTCTTCGGCCAGATCCTCGTCGTCATCGGCGTCGGTGGCCGGGCCGTAAGAGGGCTTTTCGAGCACGATCCCACGGGCAGGGGCAGCTTGGAGCGCGACAGAGGCACCGGCACCGATGGCGCCCGACAACCGACCCGTACGCATGCCAGGCATTGGCTGGTCGCCGGGATGGGCAGGGGC
>JBGSVS010000166.1:0-2750 GCA_041752895.1 Tabrizicola sp. | reverse complement strand
CCCCGCCTCCATCACCGCAAGCGCGCCCAGCGTCATGTGGGCGTTCACATGGCCCATGTGCCCGACGCGCAGAAAGCCGTGATAGGCGGGGTCGGTCGAGGGCGCCATGCCAAGGCCGATGCCAAGCGTGACGCCGGCCTTCTTTTCACACCAGTCGCGGAGGCGGGTGGCATGCGGCGCGCCAAAGCGGGCGGCGGTGACGGACCAGGCGCGATGGACGGGGTCAGCCACGTTCATCGCGATGGCGGGGTTGCCCGCGCCCCAGGCGTCGAAGGCGGCCCAGACCGCACCGGCAAGCGTCTGGTGGCGTTTCCAGACATTCGGCAGGCCTTCCTCAGCAATCATGTCCAACGCCTCGCGCAGGCCGAAAAGGTGGCTCGTGGGCGCAGTGCCGTCCCAGTATTGCCAGAACTCCTCAGGCTCGGCGCGGGGGCCCCAGGCCCAGTAGGGTGTCGCAAGGTCGGACCGGCCACAGCGCAGCCGGGTGGCTTCGGAAAACCAGACGAAGCTAAGGCCCGGCGGCGTCATCAGGCCCTTCTGGCAGGCCGCGACCATGACATCGACGCCCCAACTGTCCATCCGGAATTCGTCGCAGCCAAGCGAGGCGATGCAGTCCACCGCCAGCAGCGCGGGATGCCCCGCCGCGTCGATCGCCGCGCGCAAAGCGCTGATGTCAGTCCTGATCGACGAGGCAGTGTCGACATGCGTGGTCAAGACCGCCTTGATCCGGTGCCCGGCATCCGCCCGCAGCGCCGCCTCGACCCTTCCCATGTCCACGGGCGCGGATTTGCCGAAGTCCAGCACCTCCACCTCTACCCCCATGGCGCGGGCGCTGTTCGCCCACGAAAGCCCGAACTGGCCAACGGCCAGCACCAGCGCCTTGTCCCCGCGCGAAAAGAGATTGGCGTTCGCCGCCTCCCAGCCCGCATGGCCGTTGCCGATGTAGATCGCCACATGCCCCGAAGTTCCGGCCAGCTGGCGCAGGTCGGAAAAGAGACTGGCCGCAAGCTCGATGATCGGGCCTTCGTAGATGTTGGGCGACCCCTGGTGCATCGCGCGCAAGACGCGGTCGGGGATCACCGAAGGTCCGGGAATGGCCAGATAGGGGCGGCCAGCGGCAAGGCTCATGCGTGTCTCCATCAGGGTCCTACGTGCCGTATCCCACAGGCAGGGTCCGGCGGGAACCGGGCCTGCCATGGCTAGGCCGGGGCGCGGGCGCCGTCAACCGGGGCGGCGAAACCCGGCAGGCGCAGACGTCCCGGTCGGGCGCGGCTTGAGAACCTCGGGCTTTCCCGCTAAACCCCGGGCCTGATCCGGCGAAAGGCAGTCCCGCCCTTGCATCCCACCCGCGACTATACCTCCCGCGAGCTGTTCGGCCGGTTCTGGCGCGGCTATCTGCGGCCGCATCTGCCGCTGATGCTGCTGGCCTTCCTCGTGATGATGATCGAAGGCTCGACCCTGGGTCTTTTGTCCTGGATGCTGGAGCCCTTGTTCGACGAGGTGTTTGCCCCTGGCGGATCGGGGGCGCTGATCTGGGTCGGAGGGGCGATCCTGTCGCTGTTCCTTGTTCGCGCCACGACCTCGATCATCGGGCGCTGGCTGCTGACCCGGGTCAACCAAAGCGCTGCCAGCGCGATGCAGGTCGACCTCGTGCGCCATCTTCTGACGTTGGACAGCGGGTTCTACCAGGACCACGCGCCGGGGATGCTGATCGAACGGGTCCAGGGCGACACGATGGCGGCGCAGGGGGCTGCGGTGCTGGTGATCGGCGGCGTCGGACGCGATCTTGTGGCACTGATCGGGCTTTTCACCGTGGCCATCCTGATCGACCCGGTCTGGACCGCCGCTGCGCTGATCGGCGCGCCGCTGCTTCTCCTTCCCGCACTGGTCCTGCGCCGCTATCTCTGGCGCAAGGCGATGCTGACGCGCGAGCAATCCGGCCTGCGGGCCACCCGGCTGGACGAGATCTTCCACGGCATCCAGGCGGTCAAGCTGAACCGGATGGAGGAATACCAGACCCGCCGCTTTGCCGGCATCATCGACACGATCCGCCAGGCCGAGGTGAAGACGGCCATCGGGCGGGCAGCGATGCCGGCGCTGGTCGATGTCATCACCGGGCTGGGCTTTTTCACCGTCCTTATGCTGGGCGGCAGCGAAGTCGCGGCAGGCGAACGCACCACGGGCGAGTTCATGTCCTTTTTCACCGCGATGGCGCTGACCTTCCAGCCGATCCGGCGGCTTAGCGATCTGGCAGGCCAGTGGCAGGTGTCCGAGGCAAGCCTGGCGCGCATCTACACGCTGTTCGACACCAGAACCGAAAGCAATCGTCCGGCGACAAGCCGTGCCGTGCCCGCCCCCGGCGCGCCCGAGGTCCGCTTTGACGGCGTCACCTTCGACTATCCCGACCGCCCGGTCCTGAACGGCCTCAGCTTTACCGCCGAGGCGGGGAAGGTCACAGCGCTTGTCGGGTCTTCGGGCGCGGGCAAGTCGACCGTGTTCCAGCTGATTTCGGCCCTGATCGAGCCTCAGGTCGGGCGCATACTGATCGGTGGCGTCGATGTGCAGGAGATGAGCCTTTTCGACCAGCGCGCGCTTCTTGCTTCGGTCAGCCAGGATTCGGCGCTGTTCGACGAGACGCTGCGCGAGAACCTGACGCTGGGGCGCACCGGGATCGACCCCGCGCAGTTGGAGCGGGCGCTGGCTGCTGACCCGGGTCAACCAAAGCGCTGCCAGCGCGATGCAGGTCGACC
>JBGSVS010000165.1:0-6718 GCA_041752895.1 Tabrizicola sp. | reverse complement strand
CAAGCGCCGCGCGCAGGGCGTCCTCGGGGTTGGTCACGGTTTCACGGCCTCGAACCCCAGGGTCTTGGGGTCAAGTTCGTAGTGCGCGCCGCAGAACTGGCAGTCGGCGGTGACGACCCCGGCCTCGGTCGTCATGTGCGCGATGTCTTTCTGGCTGTAGATCGACATGGTGTTGCGCACCTTGTCCTCGTTGCAGGAACAGCCAAAGCGCACCGGCTGGGCGTCGAACACCCGGGGGCCTTCCTCATGAAAAAGGCGCACCAGAAGATCGGTCGGCGGGACCGAGGGGCCGATCATCTCCAGCGTCTCGACGGTGTCGAGCAGCAGGTTCGCGCGGTTCCAGTCTTCGGATTCGGCCCCTCCCAGGATGTCGGCATGGGTCAGAAGGCCGCCCTCACCGCTGCCCTGTTCGGCGGCGACACCACCCAAGGCGGGCATGTGCTGCAGCATGATCCCACCGGCGCGCCAGTGCATCGGGCGGCCGGGTTCGGTGCTTTCGCCGTAGGCAAGCTGGAAGCGCGTCGGGATCTGTTCGGACTGGGCGAAGTAGGTTTGGGCGCAGTCGGACAGGCTTTTCCCGGCGGTAGGCGTGAAGCCCTGGTAGGGGACCATGCCTTCACCCTGGTCGATCATCACGGCGAAGTAGCCTTCACCAATCTGGGAGAACGGGTCGGCGTTCAGGTCCAGCCTGTCAGCATCATAGCTGGCATAGGCGCGGATGCGGGCGGGTTCGCCGTCCGTCGTCGGGCCGTAGTAATCGGTGGCGATCAGCCGGGCGGGGCCCTTGCCGCGGACCTGGATCGAGAGTTTCCAGCGCAGCTTGACGGCCTGGCCGATCAGTGCGGTCAGAAGCGCGGTCTCGGCCACCAGCGCCTCGATCACGGAGGGGTAGGCGTGCTGCTTGAGCAGCCGGTCGAGAACGCCGTCAAGGCGGGCGACACGGCCGCGGATGCCCGAGACGTCAAGCTGGAAGGGCAGGACTGTATCGTCCCAGGCGATTTGCGAACCGATGGTCATGGGGAGTTCCTGATGGTGCCAAATGCTGGCATACCGCGCCTATATAGGCAGGGCAACCGAAGGTCCAAGGGGGGTAGGCGATGATCCGGCGCTATGGCGAGGCGGTGAAGGCAGGCCAGCGGTATAGGCGCAGACCGGGGGTTTATGCGGTGCTGCTGCAGGGCGATCACATCCTGGCCACGCATCAGGCAGCACCCACGCCAGAGTTCCAGCTGCCCGGTGGCGGCATCGACAAGGGTGAGCAGCCGATTGCCGCGCTGCACCGCGAAGTCTTTGAAGAGACAGGCTGGAAGATCGAGGTCACGCGGCGGCTGGGGGCGTTTCGGCGGTTCACCTACATGCCGGAATACGACCTGTGGGCGGAAAAGCTGTGTGCGGTCTACCTTGCCCGTCCGGTGCGGCGTCTTGGGCCGCCAAGCGAGCCGGGCCATACGGCGGTCTGGCTGCCGGTCGAGCGGGCACTGGGTCTACTTGGCAATCCGGGTGACCGAGGGATGCTGGCCGCCCTGCTGCGGTAGAAGGTCGACCACGACGCCCGAGACATCATCGGGAAACGAATCGCTGCCGGCCTGTTGCGACAGATCCCACACCATCGCCTCCAACAGGTCAGAGCCGGTCAGATGCATCGACCTGCGCAGGCTGTCGGCTAGTCCATCTTCACCGAATTCGAGGCCGGAGGGGAGCGGGCATTCGGTGAAGCCGTCCGAAAAAAGGACCAGCCGGTCGCCGGGGTGGATACGGACGTCGTGGCGTTCGTAGGTCGCGTCGGGGATCAGGCCGACCGGCAAGCCGCCCTGGCCGATCTGTTCCATCCGGCCATCCGCCCGGATGAGCATGGGGTGCGGATGCCCGGCCTGCACCAGGCTAAGCTGGCCGAAGGCGCGGTCGATCACTGCGTAGGCGATGGTAAAGTACTGTTCGGCCTGGATTTCATCCAGCATCAGGCGGTTGAACCGTTCGATCACCTTTTCCGGCGGCAACAGATGGTGCGTGCCGTCCGGTCCCTTGCCGAAGGCGAGGTTCTGGTCGGGCGACGATCCGGTCAGAAAGCCCGCCAGCCGCGCCGTCATCATCGCCGAGGCGACACCGTGGCCCGAGACGTCGATCGAATAGGCCACGAACCGGTCGTCATCGACGGGAAAGCTGCCGACAAGATCACCGCCGACCCGGCCCGAGTTCCGCAGCAACAACGAGACCTTCGCCCAGCCATAGTCGCGCACCCGGTCGCGGACGAGGGTCTGCTGCAGCTTCCGCGCCTCGATCAGGTCGCGGTCGAGCGAATCGTAAAGCTTTTGCAATTCGACGAGGGTCGAGACGATGACCTTGTTCTTGGCCAGCACCTCGGCCTGCATGGCAAGCATGCGTTCCCCGGCGCGAAGCCGGGCGCGCAGTTCGTTCGAGGCGACGGGCTTGGTCAAAAAGTCGTCGGCCCCGGCCTCAAGCCCATCGGCGATCTCGGTCTTTTCGGACTTGGAGGTCAGGAGGATGAAATAGCCATAGGCCTCACGCCGCAAGCCCCGGAATTCACGGCAAAAGTCGATGCCGGTCATGCCAGGCATCATCCAGTCGCTGATGATGATGTCGAAGGCCTGCTTGCGGCAAAGGTCCAGCGCGGCCTGGCCCGAATCGGCTTCGCTGACCCGGTAGCCCCAGCGGTTCAGGTGCATCGAGACCATGTGGCGTTGCGCCCGGCTGTCATCGACGACCAGCACATGCCGCGGCGCGTCGGTCGCCTGAAGCGTTGTTTCAATTCCCATCGGAGCGGCCAGCACGGATCCACCTGTTCCTCATTTGTCCGTAGCCTGGGCGGCAGGCCTTAAGGACGGATGAATGCTAAAATGCGAGGGATTTCAGGGTGTGGCGGCGACCATTTGTTAAGAGTGCCCGCGCCACTGTCCGCAGGTGGGAGCAGCTTGCGGGTGTGCGAATGATCGACTGGAAACGGGTTGAAGAGTTGCAAGAAGAGATTGGCGCCGACGGCTTTGCCGAGGTGACGGCCATGTTCCTTGTCGAAGCTGAAGGCGCGGTAAAGGCGCTGCTGCGGGTCATTCCGGCGGAAGAGGTCGAAGGCCAGCTGCACTTTCTGAAAGGCAGCGCGCTGAACCTTGGCCTGTCGGAACTGGCCGCGATCTGCCAGGACGGCGAACGTTTGGCTGCGGCAGGCGAAGGCATGCTGGTCGACGTGTCGCTGGTCGCTTCGGTCTGGCGCGCCTCGCGGGCGGGGCTTCTGGGCGGGCTTGCGACGGATCAGGCGGGCGCGGCCTAAGGGCTTCCCGATCGGCAGGCGCTAGACGAGGAATTCCGACAAGGCCTCGTCGTTGGTGATGTCGCGGAAGGCCAGGCCCGCTGCGTCCATCCGCCCGGTGAACTGCGCGAAACCGTCGTCGGCCTTGGTTTCGATCCCGATCAGCACCGATCCGAAGTTGCGCGCCAACTTCTTCAGATATTCAAAGCGGGTGATGTCGTCATCAGGCCCGAGAAGATTGAGAAACTCGCGCAGGGCTCCGGGGCGTTGGGGCATGCGGAGAATGAAGTATTTCTTCAGCCCGGCGTGACGCTGGGCGCGTTCCTTGACCTCGGGCAGGCGTTCGAAGTCGAAATTGCCGCCAGAGGTGACGCAGACCACGGTCTTGCCCCGGATCTCGTCGGCCAGTTCCGCCAGCACGTCCAGCGACAAAGCGCCTGCGGGTTCCAGGACAATGCCTTCGTGGTTCAGCATCTCCAGCATGGTCACGCAGATGCGGTCTTCGGGCGCGAGAAGGACGTCGGTCTGGTCGACCCAGGAGAGCCGGGCAAACGTGTGGTCGCCGACCCGCGCTACGGCGGCGCCGTCGACAAAGCTGTTCACGCGGGGCAGTTTGGCGGGTGCGCCTTCCATCAGCGCGGCGGTCAAGCTGGCCCCCCCAAGCGGTTCGACAAAGCGGAAGCCGGTTTCGGGCGCAACCTCGCGCAGGTAGCTGGTGACGCCCGAGGCAAGGCCGCCACCGCCGACGGGCAGGATCACAAGGTCGGGCGCGCGGCCAAGCTGCTCTAGCAGGTCGACCCCGACCGAGGCCTGGCCTTCGATCACGTCGGGATCGGCGAAGGGCGACAGGAAATGCGCCTGGGCCTCAGCGCACCAGGCCTGCGCTGCGGCGAGGGTCTGGTCGAAATAGTCGCCCGTCAGCTCGATCCGGATGTTGTCGCCGCCAAAGACGCGGGTCTTGTCGATCTTCTGCTGCGGCGTCGTCACCGGCATGAAGATCTTGCCGGACACATCGAAATGGCGGCAGGCAAAGGCCATGCCCTGCGCGTGATTGCCCGCACTGGCACAAACGAACTGGTGCTGGTCGGGTTGCCGGTCGCGCACCTTGCGCATGGCGTTGAAGGCACCACGCAGCTTGTAGCTGCGGACGGGGGACAGGTCTTCGCGCTTGAGCCAGATCTCGGCGTCATAGCGCGCGGACAGAAAGTCGTTCCGCTGCAAGGGCGTCTCGGGGAAAAGGCCGCGGAGGGCGGCAGTCGCGGCGCGGGCCTGGGCGGGAAAATCGGTCATCCGTTCCAGATGCCGGAAGGCGGGCCGCATGGCAAGCGATGCCTTGGCATGCCGAATTGTATCGGGCACTGGTGCGCTTCTTGCCCTTCCAGTCGTTTCGCATTAAGCGCCAGCAAAACCGGGATGGAGCCTTCCTCATGCTGAAGCCGAAGAAAGTGGTGCTGGCCTATTCGGGCGGGCTTGATACCTCGATCATCCTGAAGTGGCTGCAGACCGAATATGGCTGCGAGGTGGTGACCTTCACCGCCGATCTGGGTCAGGGCGAAGAGCTGGAACCGGCGCGGGCCAAGGCAGAGCTGATGGGGATCAAGCCCGCCAACATCCATATCGTCGATGTCCGCGAGGAATTCGTGCGGGACTTCGTGTTCCCGATGTTCCGCGCCAACGCGCTTTATGAGGGGTTGTATCTGCTGGGGACATCCATCGCCCGGCCGCTGATCAGCCAGCATCTGGTGCGGATCGCGCATGAGACCGGGGCCGATGCCGTGGCGCATGGGGCGACGGGCAAGGGCAACGATCAGGTGCGGTTCGAGCTGTCGGCTGCCGCGCTGGACCCGGCGATCAAGGTGATCGCGCCGTGGCGGCTGTGGGACCTGACCAGCCGGACGAAGCTTTTGGAGTTTGCCGAGGCGAACCAGATTCCGATTGCCAAGGACAAGCGCGGCGAGGCGCCTTTCAGCGTCGATGCGAACCTGCTGCACACCTCGTCCGAGGGTCGCGTGCTGGAGAATCCGGCCGAGGAGTTCCCGAACTACGTGTTGCAGCGGTGCGTGCCGGTCGAGGAAGCCCCTGATGCGCCCGAGATGGTGGAGATCGGGTTTGAGGCCGGTGATGCGGTGTCGATCAATGGCGAGGCGATGAGCCCGGCAACGATCCTGACCCGGCTGAATGAGCTGGGCGGCAAGCATGGGGTGGGGGTTCTCGATCTGGTCGAGAACCGCTTCGTGGGGATGAAGTCGCGGGGGGTCTATGAGACGCCCGGCGGCACGATCCTGATGGAGGCGCATCGGGGGATCGAGCAGATCACGCTGGATGCGGGGGCGGGGCATCTGAAGGACAGCGTGATGCCGCGCTATGCCGAGCTGATCTACAACGGGTTCTGGTTCTCGCCCGAGCGGGAGGCGCTGCAGGCGCTGATCGACAAGACGCAGGAGCATGTGAGCGGGACAGTGCGGGTCAAGCTTTACAAGGGCCGGGCGGCGACGGTGGCGCGGTGGTCGGAGCACTCGCTCTATTCGGAAAAGCACGTGACCTTCGAAGAGGATGCCGGGGCCTACGACCAGAAGGATGCCGAGGGCTTCATCCGGCTGAACGCGCTGCGGCTGCGGCTGATCGCAAGCCGGAATGCGCGGGTTGCGAAATAGGCTGTCCTGCGTGGACAGATTTCTGGACTGAGCGAAATCAATGTGTTAGTGGCGCGCGTTTACGCGCCCTTAACTTTTGGGGAGGCCCCCACCCCCCTCCTTTTGCGAGGCCCCCACCCCCATCCCCTCCCCACCGAGGGGGAGGGGAGGTGCTTGGGACGCGGGCGGGTTTGCATCTGAAAGCTCGCGCCAGACCGGGGAGGGGGATGCCTCCGGCGGGGATATTTGGCGAAGGGAAAGCAGCGGTCGGGGGACGATCGGATCGTGCTGCGGCGCGGTTCAGCCCGGTGCGGAACCTGACGCATTATTCACGCTGGGCAGAGGGCAAATGGACTACTATTCTTCGAATTGTTGAGCATCTTGTCCGTTTTCCGTTCCGCCAATTCCTTTTGCACCTTGGAGGGTGACCGCCATGTCCGAGCTTTATGGATTGCCGTTTCTGCGCACGCTGATGACCGAAGCAACGCCCGAGGATACGCGGTCGCTCTATGATCCCGACCGGTTGCGCCTGGCGCTTACCGTGCCCGCGGGCGGGGACGACGCGGCGGCGCTGCGGGGGCAGCTGGCAGGGCTTCTCGGGTCCGACCGATTTGCGCTTGAGCCCCTGTTCGACGAGAACGATTCCGGTGAACCGGTGACCTACACCTTCTCACCGAACGGGTTGGACCGGACGCTGCCCGAGGATGTCCTGTTCGGCATCGCGGCGGACCTGCAGCAGCGGCTGGGCCTGATCGCCTGCGACCCCGACCTGGGCGCTGCCGCCTTTGTCGAGCCCGAAGAGGAGGTTCCGGCAAGCACCGAG
>JBGSVS010000164.1:0-6093 GCA_041752895.1 Tabrizicola sp. | reverse complement strand
GGCGAAGTGGCGGGCGGATTCGGGCAGCACGGCCTGCAGCATCGCGCCGTCGCGCAGGTGCAGGTGCCAGTCGTCGGGGCGGGGCAGGGTGATGGTTAGCATGTCGGCGAGGTAACGCAAACCGTACCCCGTTTCCAGTGGCATCGCGTGGGCCAATACGACAGGATTGGCTGGAAAGAGGGAGACACCCATGATCCGCCCGTTCCTGATCCTTGCCTGCCTTGGCCTTCCCGCTGCCGCGCAGGATGCAGACTGCACCAATCCACCCGACCAGATGACGATAACCCAATGTGCCTATCAGGAATGGCAGACCGCCGACGCCGAGCTGAATTCCGTCTACAAACGCGCCATGGCGAAGCTGCAGGAACAGGACAGCCAGCTTGATGCTGCGCTGCGTGGCGGTCCCGAAGCCCTGCGCGATGCCCAGCGGGCCTGGATCACCTTCCGCGACAAGACCTGCGAGGCCGAGGGCTTTGCCATGCGCGGCGGCAGCGGCGAACCGATGGTCGTGGCCTTCTGCCTGACCCGGATCACCCGCGAAAGGACCGCCCACCTCTACGACATGCTGCGGACCTACTAGGGCTAGACCGTCTCGCCCGTCAGCTCCGCCAGCCTCCGGGCAAAGCGCGGCGCGTTGAGGCGCGAGGTGACCGACCGGCAGATATTGATCTCGCGCTGGGGATGCCCCGACAGCCGCGCCGCCGCCAGCACCGCACGCAGGTAGCTTCCGTTCGACCGCCGCGCCCGCCAGAGCCAGGAGAACCGGTCGGCGGACATCTTGCCTTCCATCGCCGCTTCGATGATCCGGTCCAGGACCTTCATCTCGCGCAGCGTGTCTTCGGTCCCCTCGCCGGTATAGCGGGCGTGCAAGGGCGTCACCCAGGGGCGCTGGAACAGGGCCGCGTGCATCGCGTCGGGCTGGTGGAGGGGGTCATGGATCAACCAGACATTCGACGCACTTTCCGTCATGTCGGGCGCATAGCCATAGCGGCCGCGGAAGTTGATCCGCCGCGCGATCCGGTGGCGTTCGTCCCAACCTGCCAGCGACGGGTCCAGCGTTGCACGGGGTGCGATCAGCACCAGTTCGGCCTGCGGCGCGGTGATCGAATAGGCCGCCGCCGCATAGCCCGCAGGCCCCGCGCCGTAAAACACCACGTGGTCGAAATCCTCAAGGAAACCGTCATCCGCCAGCCGGTCGAAATAGCGATAGACCGCCGGATCGCGCCACCAGGTCTCGCCCTCGGCCAGGATGGTCAGGATCGACCAGCCGCGCGCCTGGGCCAGAGCGTAATGTTCCGGCAGCATGTCCTCGCGTTCGCGCAAGGTGGCCGCATCCTCGAAGGTCACCAGAAGCTGCGGCTCCCGTTCGGCAAAGAAGGCATAATGCCGGTCCCCAAGCGGCAGGAAATCCCCGTCGCCTTCGGCGATCGCCAGCATCGGGTGCTGCCAGTCGGGGGGGGATGACGGGTCGGACATGGGGGTGCTTGCGGCCTTGCGGAACTATTACAACTGTCTGAACTTGGCGACTGATTCTGGCCGCGACAAGGCCTAGTGGTGGTAACGGATTGTTTGCCTGTGGCAGACCCGCCATTATTCGCTGCCTGTCAACAATGAACAACCTGGGGCTGATCTTCGGCTAAGGCCGCTCAATCTTGCCTTGTCGACCAGTTTTCCGTGGCGACCGCCCGATATGCGGTTTCCAGATCGACTCGGCCTCATCCCGGTTCAGAACCCGTGTCGGTCCGGTCATCAGCAGTTGGCCATAAAGACTGCGCCAGGCGTCGTCCTGCATCAGCGTGCGAAACCGGTCGTGCCGCCATGCAACCGCCACCCGGTGGAGCGGACCAAGCACCGGGTCGGCGTGAAGGGGCTCCCGCAGGCCCCGACTGTCGAGACCAAGGATCGAGCGGTCCTCGACCGCATCGAAGTTGCGTTCCACCCAATAGCCCGCGTCGAGGCCCGTATCCGCATGCACGCCCCGGCCCCGGTCGCGCTTCAGGACAAAGCTCTCCACCGCGCCAAGCGGGTAGTGGTTCAGCTGCACCAGCGCCCCGGTCTCTTGCCCCACATCCGAAAAGATCCGCCCGGTCCGGAACGCCACCGAAAGCGCGCGACCCGATCCATCGAACCAGCACTGCCCGGCCATCCGCCCCTCGACCGGCGCGCGCGGCCGATGGACGCCAAGCTTGCCGTAGCTGCCATCATTCCTGACCAGCGTCTTGAAAAGAAGCGCCCGCCACGGCCAGTGCAGGACGGGGGGGGCCGCGCGGGTGAAGGTCTCGGTCACCAGGGTATCGCGGTAGTCCACCACGCCCGCATTGCCGAACAGCCTCCAGGTCAGCGTGATCGCCGTGGCCTCCGGCAGCGCCGCCAGCAACGCCGGGATCGTCCGGTCGCCGACATGGACGTTGACGAATTCATCGATGTCCAGAGGCAGCACCCAATCCGCCGCCTTAACCAGCGGATGCTTGTCCGCAAGTTTCAGCGCCGCCCACTGCGGGCCCTCCGGATGCGGCCCCGGATTGCGCAGATGTGTCAACCAGCCCATCGCTTGAAGCCGGTCCAGCATCGCATCGGTGCTGTCGGTGCAATCGTTGGAGAAGACAAGGAAATCCGTGACGCCACAGGCCCGGTGATGCGCCAGCCATTCCAGCAGGAACGCGCCTTCGTTCCGCACGCAAAGGACCGCGGTTATGCGCACCGCGGCCCCCATTCTATGTCCACAAATATCCCCGCCGGAGGCATCCGCCCTCTCCACCCGTGCCACGCCTGCAACGCCTAGCACGGTGCCCGGATCAGAAGAAGGCCTGAACCCCGGTGATCGCGCGGCCCAGGATCAGCGCATGGACGTCATGCGTGCCCTCATAGGTGTTCACCGTCTCGAGGTTGACCATGTGGCGCATGATCTGGAAGTCTTCCTGGATGCCGTTGCCGCCATGCATGTCGCGCGCCCAGCGGGCGGCCTCCAGCGCCTTGCCGCAGTTGTTGCGCTTGACGATCGAGATCATCTCCGGCGCGGCATTCGCTTCGTCCATCAGACGTCCAACCCGCAACGATGCCTGCAACCCCAGCGAAATCTCGGTCATCATGTTGGCCAGCTTCAGCTGGAAGAGCTGCGTCCCCGCGATCGGCTTGCCGAACTGCTTGCGGTCCAACCCGTACTGCCGGGCGGCATGCATGCAGAACTCTGCCGACCCCATGACGCCCCAGCTGATCCCATACCGCGCCCGGTTCAGGCAGCCGAACGGCCCCTTCAGCCCCTCGACGAACGGGAGGAGCGCGTCCTCGCCCACTTCCACGTCCTTCATCACGATCTCGCCGGTGATTGAGGCGCGCAAGCTGAGCTTGCCCCCGACCTTCGGCGCGGACAGGCCCTTCATGCCCTTCTCCAGCACAAAGCCCTTGATCTTGCCGCCATGCGCGTCCGACTTGGCCCAGACCACGAAGACATCGGCGATGGGGGCGTTGGAAATCCACATCTTCGCGCCGTTCAGCACATAGCCGTTGGCCGTCTTCTTCGCCGTGGTCTTCATCCCCGCCGGGTCCGACCCCGCATCCGGTTCGGTCAGGCCAAAGCAGCCAATCCACTCCCCCGACGCCAGCTTCGGCAGATACTTCTGCCGCTGCTCCTCGGTGCCATAAGCATAGATCGGGTACATCACCAGCGACGACTGGACGGACATCATCGACCGATAGCCCGAATCGACCCGCTCCACTTCGCGCGCCACCAGCCCGTAAGCCACATAGGATGCGCCCAGCCCGCCGTACTCCTCGGGCACCGTCACGCCCAGAAGGCCCATCTCGCCCATTTCGCGGAAAATGCCCGGGTCGGTCGTCTCGTCGCGATAGGCAGCGATGACCCGCGGCTGGAGCTTGGCCTGCGCATAGTCCCGCGCCGCGTCACGCAGCATCCGTTCTTCCTCGGTCAGCTGGTCGTTCAGCCGGAACGGGTCTTCCCAGTCGAACCGCCCGAGGTCCGGGGCATCCTTGGCCTTGAGTTTCGGTGCATCCAGCATAATCGGCCTCCATCTTTGCATGAAGTATTGCACGAAACGGCAGGGGCCTGCTATCGAAAGCCCTGCACGGGTTCATGAGGGAAACTCATAATGCTCCCCCGCCGCTACCTGCCGCCGATCCCCGCCCTGATGGCGCTGGAGGCCGTCGACCGTCTCGGCACCGCCTCCGAGGCGGCCAAGGAGTTGAGCCTGACGCAAGGTGCCATCAGCCGCGCGTTGCAAGGCCTTGAGAGCCAACTCGGCCTGCCGCTTCTTGTCCGCGAACGCCAGCGCCTGCGCCTGACGCCTGCTGGGCAGGATTATGTGGCCGAGGTCAGGAAAGCCCTGCATCTCCTCGCCTCCGCTTCGATCAAGCTGCGCGCCAATCCCACGGGCGGCTCCCTGAATCTCGCCATCCTTCCCGCCTTCGGGATGCACTGGCTCGCGCCCCGCCTGGCCCGGTTCACGCAAAACCACCCCGAGGTGACGCTGAACCTGTCGACCCGCCTCAAACCCTTCGACTTCGCCACTACCCCATTCGACGCCGCGATCCATTACGGCCGCCAAGACTGGCCAGGAGTTCACTACCTGAAACTCATGGACGAAGAGATCCTCGCCGTCGCCGCCCCCGGCTTCCCGACACTCCGATCCGCCACCGACCTCCTCTCCCACCCGCTCCTGCAGCTGGAGTCGAGAACCGGCGACTGGGGCCGGTGGCTCGCCCACCACGGCCACCCCGGGATCAGACCGCAGGGCATGCTTTTCGACCAGTTCGCTACCCTGACCCAAGGTGCCATCCACGGTATGGGCGCGGCGCTGATCCCGACTTTTCTGATCGAACGCGAATTGGCTGAGGGCCGCCTGATCCCCATCTTCGGCCCCCCGATCCGCGCGCTCGGCTCCTACTACCTTGTTTGGCCCAACGCCCTTCCCGAACGCGCGCCCTTGCGGTCCCTACGACTATGGTTGCAGTCCGAAACCGCCGATCCCGCCTTGACCCCCTTGGCCCCAGCCGCCACCATCGCAGCAAAGCCGGAGGCCCCGTGACCGCCCTTCCCACCAGCATCGACGCCGTCGAAACTCTCCTCGCCACCCAAGGCTACGTCGCCTCCCGCGCGCTTGCGACCGTGGTCTTCCTGTCCCTCAAACTCGGCCGCCCGCTGTTCCTCGAAGGCGAAGCCGGCACCGGCAAGACCGAGATCGCCAAGACCCTCGCCGCCGCCCTCGGCCGCCGCCTGATCCGGCTGCAATGCTACGAAGGCCTCGATGCGGCCTCTGCCGTCGCCGAATGGAACTTCGCCGCCCAGATGATCGCTATCCGGACCGCAGAAGGCACCTCTGACCGCGACCAGCTCAAGACCGAGCTTTTCACCGAAGACTACCTCATCGAACGCCAGCTCCTCGCCGCCATGCGCCCGCAACCGGGTGGCGCGCCGGTCCTCCTTATCGACGAAATCGACCGCACCGATGAACCCTTCGAGGCCTTCCTCCTCGAAGCCCTCTCCGACTTCCAGGTCACCATCCCTGAACTCGGCACGATCAAGGCCCCCGAACCCCCCATCGTCATCCTGACCTCGAACCGCACCCGCGAAGTCCACGACGCCCTGAAACGCCGCTGCCTTTACCACTGGGTCGATTACCCGACCTTCGACCGCGAACTCCAGATCCTCCACTCCCGCGCCCCCGAGGCCCAGGCCCAGCTCTCGCGCGAGGTGGTGGCCTTCGTTCAGAAACTCCGCCGCGAGGACCTCTTCAAACGCCCCGGCGTGGCCGAGACCATCGACTGGGCCAAATGCCTTCTCGCCCTCGACGTCATCGCCCTGTCGCCGGAGGTCATCTCCGACACCCTTGGTGCCATCCTGAAATACCAGGACGACATCCAGAAACTGCAGGGTTCCGAAGCCAAGCGCCTCCTCGACGAGGTCAAGCGCGAACTGGCCCCGGCATGATCCTTCATCTGTCCACAAATATCCCACGGGGAGCGCGACGGGTGTGAAACCCCTCGCTCCGACGATGGCCACATACGCCCCGCTGGATATCCCCGAAGACGGCAAGCTGGCCCATAACATCGCCCATTTCGCCCGCGCCTTGCGCAAGG
>JBGSVS010000163.1:0-4030 GCA_041752895.1 Tabrizicola sp. | reverse complement strand
GGCCCAGACCCACCGGCCAAATCGCGGTGGCCGGGTGGTCACCTGTCGGGTCCGAGGCCAGCGCCAATCCTGAAGGCGACCCCTCGGCGGCCAGCATCAGCTGTGGCACCAGATCACCTGGCAGAAACGGTGTGTCGCAGGGGGTGGAAACGACATGCGTCGCCCCCATCCCGACAGCCGCCATCAGCGCCGCGAGGATGCCGGACAGCGGCCCTTGCGGGGCGGCATCGGGCAGGACCGGACAGCCAAAGCCCTGAAAACGCACGGCATCGCCATTGGCCGAGATCAGCACGCGTTCGACCTGCGGCTCAAGCCGGTCCAGCACATGCGCGATGAGCGGACGACCCCCCAGCGGCAGGAACGCCTTGTCCGCCCCACCCATGCGCCGCGCCTCACCGCCCGCAAGGATCACTCCGAAGATGCGCAAGACATTCGCCTTTCCCAGCCGCAGGCAGGACCCTAACCCATCCCGCGCCCGGTTCAAGCAGGGCCGTCAGAGCGGCGTGCCATCCCGCTGCACCAGCAGGACGCCGTGGTTGTCGTCGGCGTCGTCATCGGTGATGACCCGCGTCGACACCCCAGGCAGCTTGCCGAAAGCTTTCGACAGCACCTTCGGGTAGAAGGTCTGCGGCATGTTTTCAAAGCCCGGCACATCGCGCAGGATCGACGAGTTGGCCTGGGTGCACATCGCCTTCGGCACCGCGCCGTAAGCCTTGACCCGAGCCAGCACCAGTTCGGCCACCTGCGGCGAGACATAGATCTTCTGCTCGATCGTGTTGTAAGTGATCCGGGTGTGGTAATCGAGATAGAAGGCCACGGCCTTGTCAGACATGCCGAAATGCACGTCGTTCCGTTCGGGCAGTCTTGGATGATACCACGTCCCGGCCGGGTCGAAGATCACCCGCTCGGACGCGTTGACAAGGATGGCCGAATGCGCGCCGGACCCCGTGCGGGTGTTCACCACCGTGTAAAGCGTGATCGAGGGCGGCTCTTCTGAGACGAAGCGGGCCGCATCCACCTGGTCTTGCGGTGCCCATTTCGGTTCGGCCCCGCAGGCTGCAAGGCAAAGGACCGCGATCAGGGTAAGGACCAGGCGCATGATCAGCCGCTTTCCGGGATCAGGCGTTGACCAGACCCATGAAGATCAGCACGCAGATCACCACGACGACCACCCAGACCGTCATCCGGGTGAAGCCCGCAAAGGTCTTTTCCTGGGCGCGGACGTCCATCGAGCCATGTGCATGTTCGGACTTGTGATGATCGGCCATGGTCGGGTTCCCTTGTGGTCTGTTCGTTGTGAAAGCCCATAGCCTATTCGCCGCGGCCTGTCACGGGGGCGGATCAGCCTGCCGAGCCGTCACCGGAATCGCCCCCAAGCCAGCCCGAAGTCAGGTTGAACCCGATCCGGCGCGGTGGCTCGGCCCTGGTCTCTTTCGGCACGGCGCGCAGGGTGACCGAAAGCTGCGTCACGTGCTGGATCAGCTGAGTCTTCGAGCCTGCCTCGTCGCGCCCGTAGAAAGTGACGATGTCGGGATCAAAGAAGCCAAGCCCCTCGATCCGCAGGACGCCCGATTCGTCCGAGGCAAAGCCCATGGCGATTTCGTGTTCGGCATCGAGTTCGCTTTCGAAGTTGCGAATATAGGCGACCAGCCGGTCATGCGCCCATTCGGCCGGGCTTTTCGGCTTGGCCGCCGCCGGTTTGCTGGGGGTCTTCGTTGTGCTGGCCTTTGCCATGAGGCGCGTCCTTCCGGGTCTCGGGTCTCGGCAAAAGATCGCAAAACCGTCCGTCACCGCAAGGGGTCAGGCAAGCCCCGCCTCGGCTTCGATCTGGGCCTTGGACTTCCGTGCGCGTTCCGTGGCCGATTTCAGCTGCCCGCAGGCGGCCATGATATCCTCGCCGCGCGGGGTGCGGATCGGGGTGGCGTAGCCCGCGTGGTAGATGATGTCGGCAAAGGCGTGGATGCGGTTGCCGGACGACCGCTTGTAAGGCGCGCCGGGCCATTCGTTGAACGGGATCAGGTTCACTTTCGCCGGAATACCTTCCAAGAGCTTCACCAGCCGGTGCGCGTCTTCCTTGGTGTCGTTGACGCCGTCGAGCATGACGTATTCAAAGGTGATCCGTTCGCTGTTCGACAGGTTCGGGTAGGCCTTCAGCGCCTCAAGCAGCGTGGCAATGTTCCAGCGTTTGTTGATCGGAACCAGCACATCGCGCACCTCGTCCGTCGTCGCATGGAAGCTGATCGCCAGCTGGCAGCCGATTTCCGTCGCGGTGCGGGCGATTTCGGGGACGACGCCGCTGGTCGACAGCGTGATCCGGCGGCGGCCAAGGGCGATGCCCTCGCCGTCCATCACGATCAGCATCGCGTCGCGGACGTTGTCGAAGTTGTAAAGCGGCTCTCCCATCCCCATCAGGACGACGTTCGAGATCAGGCGGACCTCTTCCTTCGGGGCACCCGGCACCGGCCATTCGTCCAGATCGTCGCGGGCCAGCATCACCTGGCCGACGATTTCCGCCGCCGTCAGGTTGCGGACCAGTTTCTGCGTGCCGGTGTGGCAGAAGGAACAGGTCAGCGTGCAGCCGACCTGGGATGAGATGCACAGCGTGCCCCGGTCGGTTTCCGGGATGTAGACCACCTCGACCTCATGCCCGCCGGCAATGCGGACCAGGTATTTGCGGGTCCCATCCTCGGAGATCTGGCGGGTCACCACTTCGGGGATCTCGATGGTGAAATTCTCGGCCAGAAGCGCGCGGTAGTCCTTGGCAAGGTTGGTCATCAGCGCAAAGTCGCGGACGCCCCAGTGGTAGACCCACTGCCAGACCTGACCGAGACGCATCTTGGCCTGCTTTTCCGGCGTCCCGGCGGCGATGAGCGCATCGCGCAGGGCGGCACGGGTCAGGCCGACGATGTTGGTCTTGTCCGACGCAGGGACCTTGCGCGGGATCGTCAGCACGTCTTGCGTGATCGGGGCAGTCATGGGGCAGATCCTTTCACCGGGCCTTGTCACAGGCGATCTGATATCGGGGCGGATATAGGCGCGCGGGCGCAAAAAGAAAAGCGCCCCGCGACGGGGGCGCTTGTCGTCCGGTCGCGCGGATTACTGGCAGCGCTTTTCGGCGTCTTCCATGGCGGCGGTAAACCCGCGCAAGGAGAAGGTGTCCAGCGTCTGCGTGCCCTTGCCCGACCGCGCGCTCAGCGTGGCCGTGGTCCCCGCTTTCAGCGCCGCCAGAAGCTTGGCGTCCTCGTCGGCACTTCCCGGCCAGGCCCATTCCCCATCGGTAAACAGCTGGTAGGCATTGCCGTCGATCGACACCTCGACCGTCGAGCCGCCCGCGAAGGGGTAGCCGCCGGTAAAGCTGATCTCACCCGGCTTGCCCGGACGGAAGGTCACGAACAGAAGGATGTCGCCACGCCGCACCGAAACCGGCTGGCCATCGCGGGTGTTGACCGTCTCTTTCGGCTTCGAGACACCCCAGCACTCCTTGGGGCTTTCCTCGGTGAAGACGTTCCAGTCCGTCATCGTGGCGACGCGATTGGTGGATTCCTGAGCCATCGCGGGGGCCAAGGCCAAAGACCCGGAAAGTGCAATCGCGGCAACCGCAAGCGTGCGACCGAAAAGGAATGTCATCGTTGACGCAGCCTCCAAGCTGTCTTCGTGCCTCTGCCCCGGGCCCTGACGATCTGCCTCTGGTAGGGGCGTTCTCAACCCGATATCTGGTCCTTTAGCGAAAAAGGCTCTGCGGTAAAAGACCCACAGGCCTTACCTTGGCGCAAAATTGCGGAACTGTGAACGGAGACGGGAATGGCAAAGGTCAGCGACGGGGCAGTTCCGATGCTTGAGGTCTGGCGCGGCGGCCTGCTGGAATCCGTGCATCAGGGCCATGCGGTCATCTGCGATGCCAAGGGCGTGGCCCATGTGTGGGGCAACCCCGAGGCGGTGATCTTCCCGCGTTCTTCGGCCAAAATGATCCAGGCGCTGCCGCTGATCGAAACCGGCGCGGCCGATGCGCGCGGGTTAAGCCAGGCCCATC
>JBGSVS010000162.1:0-2933 GCA_041752895.1 Tabrizicola sp. | reverse complement strand
GCGACCTTTTCCGGGTCCAGATCGAACACCGCCAGCTGCGCACCCGTTGCCAGCAGCCGCGCCCCGATGGCACCGCCCATGGCACCCGCTCCGATCAAGGCGAGGGAATGGGTCATGGCTTGGCTCCGGCAAGGTCAGCCGCAATGGCATCCACGATCGCCTCCAGCGACTGGTCGATATCCACCGTCAGCGCCTCCTCCGGCCCGGGGGCCTCCAGCGCCGCAAACTGGCTGTCCAGCAGAGAGGTCGGCATATAGTGCCCCGTCCGCGCCGCCATCCGCGACAGAATGACCTCGCGGCTCCCGGCAAGATGCACGAACGCGACCTTTCCGCCCGCGCCCGCCCGGATGCGGTCACGATAGACGCGTTTCAGCGCCGAACAGCCGACGATCACCGGCGCCCCGGTTGCCAACACCGACGCCACCCTGTCCAGCCAGGGCCAGCGGTCATCGTCGGTCAAGGGAACACCCGCCCGCATCTTCCGGACCGCCTCCGGCGTGTGCAGATCATCCCCATCGCGGTAAGGCACCCCCAGCCGAGTCGCCAGCCCTTCGCCCACCGACGACTTGCCGCAACCCGCCACCCCCATGATGACGACACGAAGTTCTGGTCGCCACGTCATAGCGAGGCCGTGATCCCGCCATCGACATAAAGGATATGCCCGTTCACAAAGGACGACGCGTCCGAAGACAGGAACACGCAGGCCCCCTGCAACTCTTCCACCTTGCCCCAACGCCCCGCCGGAGTGCGCTTCTCCAGCCAGGCGCTGAAGGTTGGGTCCGCCACCAGCGCCGCATTCAACGGTGTGTCGAAATACCCAGGCGCAATCGCGTTGCACTGCAGCCCGTGCTTCGCCCAGTCCGTCGCCATCCCCTTCGTCAGGTTGCCCACCGCCCCCTTCGTCGCCGTGTAGGGCGCGATCCCGGGCCGGGCCAAGGCGGTCTGGACCGAGGCGATATTGATGATCTTCCCCCGCCCCCGCGCGATCATGTGCCGGGCTACGGCCTGCCCGACATGGAACACCGACGCGATGTTGGTCTGCAACAGCCGCTCGAACGCGTCCGCCGGAAACTCCTCCAACGGCGCGCGGTGCTGCATCCCGGCGTTGTTCACCAGGATGTCGATGGGCTTGCCCGACGCCTCAAACGCGTCCACCGCCGCCCGCACCGCCATATGGTCCGTCGCATCAAAAGCCAGCGTTTCCGCCCCCTTGATCCGCGCCGCCGCTGCCGCCAGCTTCCCCGTATCCCGCCCGTTCAGAACGACCGAAGCCCCTGCCTCGGCCAGCCCTTCGGCCAGCGCAAAGCCGATCCCCTGTGAGGACCCGGTGACAAGCGCCCGCCGCCCCGTCAGATCGAACAGCCGATGGCCCATGCTCCGCCTCCCCCTCACTTCGCTCTCGACAAGCGCGCTTCACCTCGTTTATGTTATCGATAACAAAGCCTGTCAAGCACCGACGAGGGATCCGATGACCAAGCCGCATGTCCTGCAAGTCGGACCCTATCCTGAATGGGACCAGACCCCGCTTGACGCCGCCTTCTTTATCCACCGCTGGTGGGAGGCCGCCGACAAGGACGCCCTTCTGGCCAAGGTCGGCCCGGCAATCCGCGCCATCGCCACACGGGGCGACCTTGGCGCATCCGAGGCGATGATCGCCGCCTGTCCGAAGCTTGAGATGATCTCGGTCTTCGGTGTCGGCTACGATGCCGTCCACCTTGCCAGCTGCCGTGCCCGTGGCATCAAGGTCTCGAACACCCCCGACGTGTTGACCGACGATGTGGCCGACATCGCGCTTGCGATGCTGCTGGCCCTCGTCCGCCGCACCGGGCCTGCGGAACAATGGGTCCGCTCGGGCGACTGGGCGGCCAAGGGGATGTTCCCGCTCACCCGCAAGGTTTCTGGCACCCGGGCGGGCATCCTTGGTCTGGGCCGCATCGGTGCCGCCATCGCCCGGCGCTGCGAAGGCTTCGGCATGCAGGTCGCCTACTCCGCCCGCAGCCCCAAACCGGGGGCCGAGGGTTGGACCTACATCCCCGACGCGGTGGAACTGGCGCGCAACTGCGACCACCTCTTCGTAGCCCTGGCCGCCACGCCGGAAACCCGCCACATCGTGAATGCCGAGGTCCTCAAGGCCCTTGGCTCTGACGGCACTGTCATCAACATCAGCCGCGCCGCCAACGTGGACGAAGCCGCCCTTCTGAACGCATTGGAGCAGGGCCAAATCGCCGGGGCCGCACTTGACGTCTTCGAAGGCGAGCCGAACCTGAACCCCCGCTTCCTGTCCGCGCCAAACGTCCTCCTCCAGCCGCACCACGGCTCGGGGACCGTCGACACCCGCAAGGCGATGGGCAAGCTGATGCGCGACAACCTGACCGCCCACTTCTCCGGTCAGCCCCTCGTCACCCCGGTCGCACTATGAAAGCCATCGTCATCCACGCCGCGAAGGACCTCCGCATCGAAGACCGCGAGGTAGAACCCCTCGCCCCCGGCCAACTCCGCCTGCGCCTCGCCACCGGAGGCGTCTGCGGCTCCGACCTCCACTACTACAACCACGGCGGTTTCGGAGCCGTTCGCCTGAAGGAACCGATGATCCTCGGCCACGAGGTATCGGCCTATGTCGAAGACCCCGGCACCACCGCCTTCACCAAAGGCCAACTCGTCGCCGTCTCGCCCTCGCGCCCCTGCGGCACCTGCAAATTCTGCCTCGAAGGCCTGCCCAACCAGTGCCTCAACATGCGGTTCTACGGCAGCGCGATGCCCTTCCCCCACATCCAGGGTGCCTTCCGCGAAGTGCTGATCGCCGACGCCAGCCAATGCGTCGATGCCACCGGCCTGACAGCAGGTGAGGCTGCGATGGCCGAGCCTCTCGCCGTCACCCTCCACGCCACCACCCGCGCCGGGGGGATGCTCGGCAAGCGCGTCCTCGTTACCGG
>JBGSVS010000161.1:0-3221 GCA_041752895.1 Tabrizicola sp. | reverse complement strand
GGGTGGGTGGGTGGGCGCCGCCTGAAGGGGGCGGCCGTGCCGCTTGACAACCACCCGTCGCTCACGCCACCCCTGACGGGCACCACGCGAGGGCTGAAATGACCACCCTTCTGATCCTGATGCCAACCGGTGGCCAGATCGACACCCCTTGCGTGCACAGCCTTATCGGCCTGACCCAGGCCCTGGCCCGCCGCAACATCCCCTTCGCGGTGAAGACCTACGAATGGTCCGACCTCGTGATCTCGCGCAATTACCTCATGTCCTTCTTCTTGGCCGAGAAGGGCTTCACCCACGCGCTTCTCCTCGACAGCGACATGAGCTTTCAGCCCCAGGTCTTCTTCGACCTCCTCGCCTTCGACGCCGATTTCACGGTCGCACCCTACCCCCAACGGCAGATGCGCTGGCAGGCCTTCCGCACCGCCATCGAGCGTGAGGCGCAAAAGCCCGAAGCCGAACGCGCCACCACTGACAAGCTTCTGGCCGAATCCTTGCGCTACAACATCTCGGAACGGTTCGAGGCCGCCGACCCCTGGCCCCATGAGGCGCGGAACGGCTTTCGCAAGGTCCCGGGCGCAGGCACCGGCTTCATGCTGATCCGCCGCGCCGTGCCCGAACGGATGGTCGAAACCGGGGCCGCCCTGCCGGTTCCCGGCTTCAACGGCCCGGGTTACCCGGGTGCCGATTTCCACGACTTCTTCAGCCATCTCCGCGGCCGCGGTGGCGCGGTGATGCATGGCGAGGACACGTCCTTCTGCCGCCGCTGGATCGACGGCTGCGGCGGTGAGATCTGGTGCCACGAGACCGCGAAGGTCACCCACCACGGCCATATCGCCTTTCCCGGCGATTACAGCCTTGCGACCAAGCCGCGCGGCTGACGCCCCTGACCTTCCTTGCCGTTTCGGGCCTACTGCTGCCCCGCCTTGTCGCGCAGCACCGCCATCGCTTCGGGGGGCCAAAGGTCCGTCTTTTCAGGCCAGATGCGATAGCTGGCCTCGCCCGACACCTTCCAGATGACAAAGGGCTGCCTGGACACGCTGTCGAGGTAGAGCACGGCCCAGTCCTCGTCGCAGGTGAACTTCATGCACCCCTCGCCCTGATAGCCTTCGCCGGTCAGATCGCCCGACCTATGCTCGGAAATCCGCTCGGCAAAGGCCTGGAACCCGGCCTTGCCAAGGCCTTCGCTCAAGGCCTTGTAGACCGGCTCCAGCCGCAGCGCCTCGGACGGGTGCTGCCCCGCGAGGCTGTCGAGGCTGTCCCAGCCCCGGCCTGCATCCGGCTGGAAGGGCGTCGGCTCCAACGCCTGCAACCCTTCCGTAACCGTCCATTGCCAGCGTTCCGTCAGCCGACCGGGCAACGACGCCGACGCCCAGGCCACCCCACCATCGATCGGGCGCGCCTCCAGATAGGAACAGGTCTCGATCGGCCCCGACAACTCCGCAGGCTTCCCCTCGGGCAGCCAGAGCGCGAAGGGCGCCGCGTCGCAGGCGTTCCCGCCCGCCCCCGCAACGCCGAACAGCACAGCACCACCCGGCAAGGGCTGTGTGTCATTGGCAAAGATCAGCCAGTCGGACAGGACTTCGGCCCCGTCTACCGTGAGGCTGTAGCCACCTTCACTTGCCTCGACGATCTCGACCCTGTGGCCGGCCAGATCCCAGCTGTCCGCCGCCGCCAGCCCCGGCAGGGCTACAAGGCCCAAAGCCAAAAACGCCCGCCCGTAAATCACCACCATTCCGTCCGCTCCCCGAGTTCCGATCCGGTCCTGACGATAGCCATCGCCGGGGCGGACGCCAGGTCGGAAAACCCTCTCTCCACGGGCAAGATAGCGGGTTAAGACCAGGTTAACGCGAAAACGCAACCTGTTGATTTTGCGGCACGTCCCAGGATTGTCCACCGTGGACACATCTTCAGACCGCCGCCTCCACCGCCCCCACGATCTCATCGACGACAGCCGCCAGCAGCGCCTCATCCTCGCATTCCGCCATCACCCGGATCAGCGGTTCCGTCCCCGATTTCCGGATCAGGATGCGGCCCAGCCCCTCGATCCGCGCCTCGGATGCCCGGATCACCGCCTGCACCGCCTCAACCTCCAAAGGCCGCGCCCCTGCTGTGAAACGGACGTTCTTCAACAGCTGCGGGACCGTCGGGAAGGACCGGGTCAGCTCGGACGCGGGCTTCCCGGTGCGGACCATCTCGGCCAGGAACTGCAGCCCCGCGACGAGGCCATCCCCGGTCGTCGCATAGTCGGTCATCACGATATGCCCCGACTGCTCCCCCCCGAGGTTGAACCCCCCCTCCCGCATCCGTTCGACGACGTAGCGGTCGCCCACCGCCGTCCGCTCCAGCCGCAGACCACGGCCTTGCAAGAACCGCTCCAGCCCCAGGTTCGACATCACCGTCGCAACCAGCGCACCGCCCGTCAGCCGCCCCTCGGTCGCCCACCGCGCGGCCAGCAGCGCCATGATCTGATCCCCGTCCGCGACCCGACCCGTCTCGTCCAGGATCATGATCCGGTCGGCATCGCCATCCAGCGCGATCCCCACATGCGCGCCGTGGGTCACCACCGCCTCGGCTGCCGTTTCGGTATGTGTCGACCCGCAGCGGTCGTTGATGTTGGTCCCGTTTGGAGCCGTCCCGATCGGGATCACCTCGGCCCCCAGCTCCCACAGCACCTCCGGTGCCGCGCGGTAAGCCGCCCCGTTCGCGCAATCCAGCACCACCTTGAGCCCGTCCAGCCGCAGGCCCGTCGGGAAGCTGGTCTTCACGAACTCCTCATACCGTCCCCGCCCGTCTTCGATCCGCTTGGCGCGGCCGATGTTTTCCGGCTTGGCAGGCTGGACCTCACCCTCGACCAGCGCCTCGATCTCGGCTTCCGCCGCATCCGACAGCTTGAATCCGTCCGGCCCGAAGAATTTGATCCCGTTGTCCTGGTGCGGGTTGTGGGAGGCACTGATCATCACCCCCACATCCGCCCGCATCGATTTCGTCAGGAACCCCACTGCCGGGGTCGGCACGGGGCCAAGCAGCAGGACGTTCATCCCGGTCGAGCAGAACCCCGCCGTCATGGCGTTTTCCAGCATGTAGCCCGACAGCCGCGTGTCCTTGCCGATCACCACCCGGTGCGCTGACGACCCGTCGCGCCGGAAGTATCGCCCCGCCGCCGCTCCCAGCTTCAGCGCCAGTTCCGCCGTCATCGGCCAGCTGTTCGCCCGTCCCCGGACGCC
>JBGSVS010000160.1:0-2255 GCA_041752895.1 Tabrizicola sp. | reverse complement strand
GCGCGCGGTCATCCCATCGGCGCGTCAGGCGCGATCCTTGCGGTCCGGCTGTTTCACGGCCTTGGGCGGGGCCGTGGCCTTGCCGCAATCGCTGCGGCGGGGGGGATCGGGACGGCGCTGCTGGTGGAAGCTCCGACATGAAGCCTCAGGCGCGGGAGAGTAGCGAGTCAGGCCGCATCCGCGACAGGCCTTGCGTGACAAGGCCCGCAATCACCGCCTTGACCGCGTCGCCGGGCAGGAAGGCCCCGGCCAGGAAGGCGGCCTCGGGCAGGGTCTTGTCCAGCATCACCGACATGCCAATGATGCCAAAAAGGTAGAGGACGCCGATCCCACCGATGACCGAAGCTGCGGTGGCCGCCACGGCGGGGGACAGGGTTGTCCGCTCCATCACCCAGCCCGCGACGAAGGCGGCAATCGGGAAGCCGACAAGAAAGCCCACCGACGGCCCGGCAAAGACGCCGATCCCGCCGCGACCGCCTGACAGAAGCGGCAGGCCCGCCGCCACCAGCGCCAGGAACAGAAGCACTGCGAGGGCCCCCCGCTTGGCCCCCAGCACCGTTCCGCACAGCATGATCCCCAGCGACTGCGCGGTGATCGGCACGCCCGCGGCGAGGTCGATCTTCGGGATCAGCCCCAGAACTGCGATCAGCGCGGCGAAAAGGGCGATGTGGGTCAGGCTGCGTTCCATGGGGTCCCCGTTGGTTTTCTGACCTTTAACCAGCCCCACCCCGCGCCCGCAAGGCCTCGGCCACCCGGTCCGCATCGTCAAGGGCGGCAAGCGTGGCCGGGACCATCACCCGCCAACGGGCTTTGCGGGGGGACCGCGCGGCCCAGGATTGCCGGATCAGGGCCATCCGGTCCAGCATCACCGGGATGAACCGGATCACCAGCGCGAAGGCGAGCGCAAGGCGTCGCGGCGGCAGGACTGGCGACAAGGGCCGGGCGAGGCGCTCGAACACCGCCAGCATGTCGGACAGCCGCGTGGTCATGGTGACGAAATTGGCCAGTGCCACTGCTGTCACCATCCGCAGCAGGATCGCCAGACCGCCGTCGATGTCCCCCGTCCAAAGATGCCAAAGCCCGACGATCAGAACGAAGGGCCACAGCGGCCAAAGCTGCCGGGCACCGGTCGCTGCAAAGCTTGTGCCGCCCGTCAGGTAAAGCGCCCCTGTCGCAAAGAAAGCCGCCGCCAAGGCCCAGGGCGAGCCGAACAGGAACAACCCCGTCGTGGCCACCGCCAGCGCGGCAAGCTTCGCGCCAGCGGGCAGCCGGTGCGCCCAGGTCTCAACTGGCGAGGTCAGCGTCAGCATCGGCCTCTCCGATCCGGGCCATCTCGGCGGTGAAGGCAGGCAGGACGCCGTCGGGCGGGCCATCCGCGACCACCCGGCCGCCCTCCAGCCACAGGACCCGATCCGCATCCCGCAGCATGGCGGGATCATGCGTGATCGTCACCAGCCGCTGCGGCAGGGCCGCGAACCGCCGCGCAAGACGCGCCTGGGTTGGCAGGTCCAGCCCGGCAAGCGGTTCGTCCAGCAGGATCGTCCGGGGGCCCATCAGCAGCACGGACAGCAGGCACAGATAGTGCCGCTGGCCCTGGCTTAGCGTGGTGACCGGAGCCTTCGCCCAATGTGCCCGCCCTTCGGCCGCCAGCAGGGCTGCCACCTGTCTTGCGGCCATGGTCTTTTCAGAACCCTGTTGGAGAAGACCGAAGGCCAGTTCTTCTTCGACGGTCGGGAACAGGATCTGGTGATCGGGGTTCTGGAACAGGATACCCAGGGCGGCAACCGCCGCGCGCCGGTCAGCGTGGGGGTCGAAGCCGTCGACCCGGACTGTGCCTGTGTCCGGCGCGATCAGCCCTGCGATGAGCCGCAAAAGCGTGGTCTTGCCCGATCCGTTCCGCCCCAGGATGCCGATCCGGTGTTCCGTCAGGTGCAGCGTCAGACCGTCAAGCACCAGCCTGCCGCCAAGCCTGACGCTGGCAGCGGTGATCGCGATCCCGGATGACGCTTCTGCCATGGAGGGCCTTGCGGATGACTGGCCGTCCTTCTAGCCGCCTTGTCCGCCGCGCGGAAGGCCGCATTCCGAATGCGAAAACACCCCCGACCGGGGGTGTTTCCAAAGCACAGCGGATGCGCCGGGCGTTATTGGCAATCTGCGATGAAGCGGTTGCCGTTCTGGTCGCGATAGTAGCATTTGCCGGCCCGCTGCGGGACCGGGCCGATCAGCTGCGAAGCCGCAACGCCGACAATCGCGCC
>JBGSVS010000159.1:0-2858 GCA_041752895.1 Tabrizicola sp. | reverse complement strand
AAACACCCAATGCAAAAGGTGGCGGCTGGGGGCGGCGATGAACCGGGGGGCCGAAGTCGTCGCGCAGTATCAGGCGGTGGGCGAGGCGGCGGCGCGGTCGCGGCTGACGGCATTTCTGGAGGGGCCGGTCGGGCACTACAGCGAGATGCGGGATTTCCCGGGGGTCGCGGGCACGTCGCGCCTGTCGGAGAACCTGACCTATGGCGAGATCGGGATCCGCGAAGTCTGGCACGCAGGGCTGCGGGTTCGGGACGAGGGGTCTGCGGGCGCGGAAAGCTTCCTGCGCGAGCTTGCCTGGCGCGAGTTCAGCTATCACCTGATGCATCACACGCCACACATCACCAGCGGGAACTGGAAGCGGGAATGGGACAGTTTCCCGTGGCGCGGCGACAGTCCCGAGGCCGAGCGCTGGCGGCGTGGGATCACCGGCGAGCCCTTCGTCGATGCCGCGATGCGCGAGATGTATGTGACGGGCACGATGCACAACCGGGCGCGGATGATCGTGGGGAGTTACCTGACGAAGCACCTTCTGACGCATTGGAAGCTGGGGCTTGAGTGGTTTGCCGACTGCCTGACCGACTGGGACCCAGCGGCGAATGCGATGGGTTGGCAATGGGTTGCGGGGTCGGGACCGGATGCGGCACCCTACTTCCGGGTGTTCAACCCGGGCGGCCAGGCCGAGAAGTTCGATGCCGACGCAGCCTATCGACACCGGTTCATCGCCGAGACGTCGAAGACGCCGGGGGCAGAGGCGCTGGCCTATTTCAATGCGGTGCCGCGATCCTGGGCGCTGCGGCCCGATCAGCCCTATCCGAAGCCGGTTGTCGACTTGGCCCAGGGCCGCGCGGTTGCCCTTGCGGCATATGGGGCACGAAATGCTTGAGCAACGCATCGCCTTTGGTGCAAATGTTTGCGATAACGACCCTGGGGGTGGGCCGATGGAAGTGTTGACGACGGTGAAGGGGCAAGGGGACTTGCCGCGCTACTTCGCCGCTGCCTTTGAAGCCGCCTTGCGGCTGGGCGAGGGACGGCTTGACTTTGTTCTTCCCGACGGACGCCGCTTTCGGATCGAGGGCAAGGCCCCGGGGATCGCGGCCGAGATCCGGATCGAGAACCCCGACCTTCTGGCCCGGTTGGTGCGCGAGGGCGATCTTGGCTTTTGCGACGCCTATCTGGATGGCTGGTGGACGACGCCGGACCTGCAGGCCTTTCTGGACCTGATCCAGGTGCCCGCAAACAATGTGGTCGGCGACAGCTATCCCGGCATGAGCCTTCTGCGCGCCTACGAGAGGATGCGGTTCTGGCTGCAGTCGAACTCGAAGCGGCAGGCGCGGAAGAACATCCAGCACCATTACGACCTTGGCAACGATTTCTACCGGCTTTGGCTGGACGAGACGATGACCTATTCGTCGGCGATCTTCCAGAACCCGCAGGAAAGCCTGGAGACCGCCCAGCGGCGGAAATACGCGACCATGGTTGACCAGATCGGGGTTCGGGAAGGTGAGCATGTGCTGGAGATCGGCTGTGGCTGGGGCGGCTTTGCGGAATATGCCGCGAAAGAGCGTGGGCTGCGGGTCACCGGCCTGACGATCAGCCAGGCGCAGCATGACTATGCGGTGGAGCGGATCGCGAAGGCGGGGCTGTCGGACCGGGTTGAGATCAAGCTGCAGGACTACCGCGACGAGCGCGGGTCCTACGACGGCATCGCCAGCATCGAGATGTTCGAAGCGGTGGGCGAGCGTTACTGGCCGGTCTATTTCGACAGCTTGCGCGACCGGCTGAAGCCCGGACGCCATGCGACTCTGCAGATCATCACCATCGCCGACAATCGTTGGCCGATGTATCGCCGAAGCGTCGACTTCATCCAGAAATACATCTTCCCGGGTGGCATGCTGCCCGCGCCATCCGTCCTGCGGGCCGAGGTGGAACGGGCGGGACTGCGGGTCAAGGGCTCGATTGAGTTCGGTGAAAGCTACAGCCTGACGCTGCGTCGCTGGCACGAGAGCTTCAACGACCGCTGGGGCGACGTCAGAAAGCTGGGCTTCGACGACCGGTTCAAGCGGATGTGGGACTTCTACCTCGCCTCTTGCGCAGGAGCCTTCCAGGGTGGAAACTGTGATGTGACGCAGATCACGGTGACGCGTCCGGGCTGAGGACTGAAGGAATGGCAAGTGCAATGCCGACCGGTGCCAAATTGGTGGCTGCGATCAGTTTCGCAGTCGTGGGTTGGGTTCTGGCGAACTACTATTCATTGAACATGCCCGATGCCTCGGCGGCGGGTCCGATCCGCGAGGGTGCGGCCGTGGTGGGTGCCATCGTAGGCTGGATGGTGATGGGCCCCTCGGTCGGCAAGGGCTATGTCGAGGCGGCGGGGTCGGGCATCAAGACGGCGGTGCTGCTGGCGGTGGTGGCGTTGTTCTTCCTGGCGCTGCGCGAGATGCTCGATAACTCGGTCAAGCTGCGCTACGACGGCGCGCTGGATGCGATCCTTGATGTGTTCCAGACCATGGCCAAGCGGTCCCAGGCGCTGTTGTCGCTGGGGGTGTTCGGCACGATCCTTCTGGGTGGCATCATCGGCGGACTTCTGACGGAAAACGCTGGGCGGCGCTGGAAATAGCGTGACCTTACTGCCGGAAGGCTGGCCCGCCGCGCTGCGGGCCACGGTTCTGGGGCCGGACCCTGGGGCAGAGGGCGAGCGGGCGCAATTCTTCATCGCGGTGATCGGGGCGGACCCTCTGCCTGTTTCCGAAGCCGAGGCCACTGCGCTTGCGGGCCTAGTGATGCAGGCCTTCGGGAGGCTTTCGCCCGGGGTTCTGCGGCGCAGGCTTGGCTCGCTACGGGTCGAGGCGGCAAGCCGG
>JBGSVS010000158.1:0-9899 GCA_041752895.1 Tabrizicola sp. | reverse complement strand
CCCGGCGGCGGCGGCGGAACTGGAGCGGTTCCTGCGGATGCCCGATCCGCTGGTCATAGCCCTTGGGACGGGTCGCGCGATGCGGGGGATGGTCGACGCGCTGGTCGAGATGGAGGCGCCGCAGCACCGGCTTGTCTCCCTGATCGGGAACATTGCGCCGGATGGGTCCGCCAGTTTCTTCGACGTGGTGATGCGGATCGCCGACAAGGTCCGCGCGCCGCATTACCCGATGCCCGTGCCCGTGATCAGCCCCACGCCCGAGGAAAACGCTGCCTTCCACCGCTTAGGTCCGGTGCAGAAGGTGGTTCAGCTGGCGAAGGCCGCCGATGTGGTCTTTGTCGGGGTCGGTCAGATGTCGAACGATGCGCCGCTGCTGGCCGATGGTTTCGTCAGCCGCGACGAACTGGACGAGATGCAGGCGGCGGGAGCGGCGGGTGAAGTGGCAGGCTGGGTGTTCGATTCGGAGGGCCGTTACCTTGATCTTGGGACCAACCGGCGCACCGGAGGGGTGCGGGTGTCGCAGGGCCTGGACCGCCCGTCGATCGGGATTGCTGCAGGCGCATCCAAAGTTCCGGCGATCCACGCAGCGATAAAGTCAAAGATAATCAACGGTCTCGTGACGGACGAGCCCAGCGCAAGGGCCCTTCTGGCCCGCAGTTGACCTTCGCAGATGCGGCGGAAGAGGGGGCTTGACGACTCTGGTCCAAGTGTGAGCATTTTCCCAGCAGGCGATGATTTGCTCATACGCTGATCCAGGGAGGATTACATGACCAAGACGCTTCGCGCCCTTATGGGTGCAACGGCCCTTGTCGCGCTTGCGGGCGTGGCATCGGCCGAGACGACCATTACCGTCGCAACCGTGAACAATGGCGACATGGTCCGGATGCAGGGCCTGATGGACGACTTCAACGCCAAGCACCCCGACATCAAGGTCGAGTGGGTGACGCTGGAAGAGAACGTCCTGCGCCAGAACGTCACCACCGACATCGCCACCGGCGGTGGTCAGTATGACGTCATCACCATCGGCACCTACGAAGTTCCGATCTGGGGCAAGCAGGGCTGGCTGGAAAGCCTGAACGACCTGCCGGCGGAATACGATGTCGACGACCTGCTTCCGGCGATCCGTGGCGGCCTGACTGTCGACGGCAACCTCTTCGCTTCGCCGTTCTATGGTGAGTCGTCGATGGTGATGTATCGGAAAGACCTGATGGAAGCTGCCGGCATGACCATGCCCGAAGCGCCGACCTGGGCCGACATCGAAGCCGCGGCCAAGGCGATGACCAACCGCGACGCCGACATCAACGGCATCTGCCTGCGTGGCAAGGCCGGCTGGGGCGAGAACATGGCCTTCCTGACCGCCATGTCGAACTCGTTCGGGGCGCGCTGGTTCGACGAGGCCTGGGTGCCCCAGTTCGACCAGCCGGAGTGGAAGGCCACCTTGGACTTCTCCCTGAACCTGATGAACAACTACGGTCCCGCTGGTGCCTCGAACAACGGCTTCAACGAGAACCTGACCCTGTTCAACCAGGGCAAGTGCGGCATGTGGATCGACGCCACCGTCGCGGCTTCGTTCGTGACCGGCAAGGATTCGACCGTCGCGGACAAGGTCGGTTTCGCCCTGGCCCCGGACAATGGTCTCGGCAAGCGCGGCAACTGGCTTTGGGCGTGGAGCCTCGCGGTTCCGGCGTCGTCGGATGCCAAGGCCGAAGCCAAGATCTTCATCGACTGGGCGACCAACAAGGACTACCTCGCGCTTGTCGCGTCGAAGGAAGGCTGGGCGAACGTGCCTCCGGGCACGCGGACCTCGCTCTACTCGAACGAGGAATATGCCAAGGTCCCGTTCGCCAAGATGACGATCGACAGCATCAACTCGGCTGACCCGACAGCGCCGACCGTGAAGCCGGTCCCGTATGTGGGCGTCCAGTTCGTGGCAATCCCGGAGTTTGCCGGCGTCGCCACCACGGTGGGTGAAACCTTCTCGGCCGCGCTGGCCGGGTCGAAGACCGCCGACGAAGCGCTGGCGGAAGTCCAGGCCTTCGTGACCGAAGAGATGAAAGCCGCAGGCTACATCCAGTAACACCGACCCCGGGGGACACCTCCCAACACCCCCGGGATCACCTTCGGCTTGCGGGTCCAGTTCAGGCCTGCAAGCCGCCCCTTCCGCACCCGAAATGAGCTACACTTACCGCGAGGCCCCTGGGGCCCGGCTGACCTCTCCATCGCCATCTGACGGGAGAAATGACCCATGTCCACGCAATCGAGCCGTCTGTCCGCCCGCATGATGGTGGCGCCTTCGGTGGTCCTTCTGCTGATCTGGATGATCGTGCCGCTGGCGATGACGCTTTACTATTCGTTCCGGTTCTATCGGCTTTTGTCGCCCGAGCGGACGGGTTGGGTCGGATTCACCAATTATCTGTGGTTCTTCAACTCGCCGGATTTCTGGCTGGCGCTGTTCAACACCCTGGCGCTGGTGGGCGGGGTGCTGATCATCACTGTGGTCCTTGGCATCCTCATCGCGCTCCTCATCGACCAGCCGGTCAAGGGCCAGGGCTTCCTGCGCATCCTGGTCATCGCGCCGTTCTTCGTCATGCCCCCGGTGGCCGCGTCGATATGGGAGAACCTGTTCATGCACCCGCAGAACGGGCTGTTCGCAGCAATCGCCCAGGGTTTCGGGGCGCAACCGATCCTGTTTCTCGAACAGTATCCGATGCTGTCGGTCATCGGGATCGTCAGCTGGGAGTGGCTTCCCTTCGCGACGCTGATCCTGCTGACGGCGCTGCAATCCCTGTCGTCCGAGCAGCTTGAGGCCGCCGAAATGGATGGTGCGTCGTCTTTCGCCCGCTTCCGCTATATCGTGTTGCCGCACATGACCCGGGCGATCACGGTTGTCATCCTGATCCAGACGATCTTCCTGCTGGGCATCTTCGGCGAGATCTTCACGACCACCCAGGGCGGACCGGGATCGGCGTCCACCACGCTGCCCTACATGATCTTCAAGCAGGCCATCGCGGCCAAGGACATCGGACGGGCGGCGGCGGGCGGGATCATCGCAGTGATCCTGGCAAACATCGTGGCCTATTTCCTGATGCGCGGCCTTGGCCGGAACCTGGAGAATTAAAGATGGCGCGCGCCCTTTCCCCCCGCCGCAAGCTGATTACCACGATCGCCGCCTGGACTGTCGCGCTGATCATCTTCTTCCCGGTCTTCTGGATGATCCTGACCAGCTTCAAGACCGAACCCAGCGCGGTCGCCATGCCGCCGCAGTTCCTCTCGGCCGACTGGACGCTGGAGAACTATGCCGAAGTCTGGGCCCGGTCCGACTATCCCCGGTTCTTCTGGAACTCGGTCGTCATTTCTGTGGGCTCGACGCTTCTAGGCCTGGCCATCGCGATCCCGGCCGCCTGGGCCATGGCTTTCGTGCCAGGCAAGAAGACCAAGGACCTGCTGATGTGGATGCTGTCGACCAAGATGATGCCCGCCGTCGCGGTCATGATCCCGCTGTACCTGCTGTTCCAGCGGCTGGGGCTGATCGACACCAAGTTCGGCCTGGTCGTGGCGCTGATGCTGATGAACCTGCCAATCATCATCTGGATGCTTTACACCTACTTCAAGGAAATCCCTGGCGAAATTCTTGAGGCTTCCCGGATGGACGGGGCCACGCTTTGGGGCGAGATCATCCATGTCCTGACGCCGATGGCGCTGCCCGGGATCGCGTCCACCATGCTTTTGAACATCATCCTCGCCTGGAACGAGGCGTTCTGGACCATCGTCCTGACGACCACCAAGGCCGCCCCCCTTTCGGCTTTCATCGCCAGCTTCTCGGCGCCGCAGGGCCTGTTCTACGCGAAACTCTCGGCGGCATCGGCGATGGCCATCCTGCCGATCCTGATCCTTGGCTGGTTCAGCCAGAAGCAACTCGTGCGCGGCCTGACCTTTGGCGCGGTGAAGTGAGGAAATCATGGGCAAGATCCAACTGACCAAGGTCCGCAAGTCCTTTGGCGAAGTCGACGTCATCCCCGGCATCGACCTGACCATCGAGAACGGCGAGTTCGTCGTCTTCGTCGGCCCCTCGGGCTGCGGGAAATCCACTCTCCTCCGCCTGATCGCGGGGCTGGAGGATACCACCAGTGGCGTGATCGACATCGACGGCAAGGACGCGACCGCCCTGCCGCCCGCCAAGCGCGGCCTGGCGATGGTGTTCCAAAGCTACGCCTTGTACCCGCACATGACGGTCCGCAAGAACATCGCCTTTCCGCTGAAGATGGCGGGGATGGACCAGGCGGAACAGGACAAGCGGGTGGAGCGGGCGGCGAAAGTGCTGAACCTGTCGAACTACCTTGACCGTCGCCCCGGCCAACTTTCCGGCGGTCAGCGCCAGCGGGTTGCCATTGGCCGTGCCATCGTGCGCGAACCGGCGGCCTTTCTGTTCGACGAGCCTCTGTCCAACCTTGACGCCGCTCTGCGGGTGGGGATGCGGCAGGAAATCAGCGAACTCCACCAGTCGCTGAAGACCACGATGATCTACGTCACGCACGACCAGGTCGAGGCGATGACCATGGCCGACAAGATCGTGGTCCTGAACGCCGGTCGGATCGAGCAGGTCGGCGCACCCCTTGAGCTTTACAACCACCCGAAGAACCTGTTCGTCGCGGGCTTCATCGGCTCTCCGCGCATGAACCTGATCGAGGGCGCCGAGGCCGCCAAGCACAACGCCCACACCATCGGCGTCCGGCCCGAACATATCACCGTGGGCGAAGGCCCGTGGGAGGGCGTCGTCGGCCTGTCAGAGCATCTGGGGTCGGACAGCTTCCTGAAAGTTGCGGTCGAGGGGCTGGGCACGATGACCGTTCGCGCGCCGGGCGAGGTTCACGCCCGCCACGGCGACCGCATCCGGCTGGCCCCTGCGGGCAAGATTCACCGCTTTGACGCAAATGGACTTGCACTGTGAGACTGGCAGGGAAAACCGCGCTGATTACCGGTGGCGCGCGCGGCATCGGGTTGGCCTTTGTCGAGGCCTACTTGCGCGAAGGCGCGCGGGTGGTGATCGCTGATGTCGGAGGGGCGCAAGAGGCTGCGGCCAAGCTTGGCGACAAGGCGATGGGGGTTACGATGGACGTGACCGATCAGGCCTCTATCGACGCGGGTGTGAAGGCGGCTGCGGACTGGGGCGGCGGGATCGACATCCTGTTGAACAACGCGGCGATTTTCGATCTTGCGCCCATCGTGGACATCACGCGGACGAGTTATGACAAGGTCTTTGCCGTGAACGTTGCCGGGACGCTGTTCCCCCTGCAGGCGGTGGCCAAGCAGATGATCGCGCAAGGTCGCGGCGGCAAGATCATCAACATGGCCTCGCAGGCGGGGCGTCGGGGTGAGGCGCTGGTGGGTGTCTATTGCGCCTCGAAGGCGGCGGTCATCAGCCTGACCCAGTCGGCGGGGCTCGACCTCATCAAGCACGGGATCAACGTGAACGGCATTGCTCCGGGTGTCGTCGATACCCCGATGTGGGACGCGGTGGATGCCCTCTTTGCGAAGTATGAGGGCAAGCCGCCGGGTCAGAAAAAGCGTGAGGTCGGCGCGGCGGTTCCTTTCGGCCGGATGGGGCGGCCCGAGGATATGACCGGCGCGGCTGTCTTCCTTGCCTCGGCCGAGGCCGATTACATTGTCGCCCAGACGTTGAACGTCGACGGCGGAAACTGGATGAGCTGATCAATGACTGTGCAAATGCCCTCCTACGACCGTTCCAAGCTGACCCCCGGTATCGTCCACATCGGGCTGGGGAACTTTCACCGGGCACATATGGCCGTCTATCTGGACGACCTGTTCGGCATGGGGCTGAACCATGACTGGGCGATCCTGGGGGCTGGCGTGCGCGAGGGCGATGCGCGGATGCGGGAGGCTTTGCGCGCGCAAGACTGCCTGTCGACGGTGATCGAGCTGGACCCCAAGGGCAAATCCGCGCGGCGGGTGGGGTCAATGATCGACTTTCTGCCGGTTCAGGCGGACAACGCGGCGCTGATCACGGCGATGGCGCGGCCGGAGATCCGGATTGTCAGCCTGACGGTGACGGAGGGTGGCTACTTCATCAACCCGGCGACCGGAGAGTTCGACCCCGCCCATCCCGAGATCGCGGCGGATGCCGCAGATCCGCACCGGACCGCGTTCGGCGCAATCATCGCAGCGCTGAAGGTGCGGCGGAAAGCGGGTGTGGCTCCATTCACGGTGATGTCTTGCGACAACCTGCCGGGCAACGGGCATGTGACGAAGGACGCCGTGGTCGGGCTCGCGCGGCTGTCCGATCCGGCGCTGGCCGACTGGATCGCGGCGAATGTGGCCTTCCCAAACGGGATGGTGGACCGGATCACTCCGGCCACCGGCCCACGTGAACGCGAAATGGCCGCGAACTTCGGGCTGGGGGATGACCCGGTTCCCGTGACCTGCGAGCCGTTCCGGCAGTGGGTGCTGGAGGACAACTTCCCCTCGGGTCGCCCGGCGTGGGAGAAGGTTGGGGTCACGCTGACGCCCCATGTCCACAATTTCGAGATGATGAAGATCCGCATCCTGAACGGCGGCCATGCGACCATCGCCTATCCGGGCGGGCTGATGGACATCGAATTTGTCCACGAGGCGATGGCGAACCCGCTGATCCGGGGGCTTCTGGACAAGGTCGAGATGGGCGAGATCATTCCCTACATCCCGCCGGTGCCCGACACCAACCTTGGCGACTACTACCGCAAGATCGTCGAGCGGTTCAGCAACCCGGAAGTCGCTGATACCGAGCGGCGGTTGTGTCTGGACGGATCGAACCGCCAGCCGAAGTTCATCGTGCCAGGGGTCCGCGACGCGCTCGCGGCGGGCGGGTCGGTGGAGGGGCTGGCTTTGGTTTCTGCGCTGTGGTGCCGGTACTGCTATGGCGAGACCGACAGCGGCACGCCGATCCCGCCGAACGATCCGGACTGGGATGCGCTGGTGGCGCGGTCAAAGGTTGCGAAGGCGCGTCCGGCGGCCTGGCTGGAGATGACGGCGGTCTATGGCGATCTGGGCCACGATGCACGCTTTGCCAGCGCCTTCGCGCGGCACCTGAACCGGCTTTGGGCGGTGGGCACGAAGCAGACGCTGACCGAATACCTAAGCTAAGGCGCGGGGGCCAGCAGCGGGGGCGTGCCCGGCGGAGCGAAGTCGGGGACCACCCACAGCTCGACCCGCCTGTTCAGCTGGCGACCCGTGGCGGTTTCGTCGCAGGCCATCGGCAGCGCCTCGCCAAAGCCTTCGACCACCGGCATCTGCGCGGGCGACAGGTCCGGCGCGATTGCGGCCAGTTCCTGCGCCACCCGTGCTGCGCGTTCGACCGACAGCGCCAGGTTCGCCTCGGCGGCCCCGGAGCCGTCCGAGAACCCCGCGAAGATCAGCCGTTCGTCGCGGAACTGGCCCGACGCGATCAGCTGCGCAAGGTCGGCCAGACTGTCCTGCGAGCTGGCGTCAAGCGTCGTCGAGCCGTCCTCGAACCGGAAGGTGAAGGACAGCCGGTCCGCCCCGTCCATGATCCCGGCAAGGCGCTTCAGATCCTCCTGCGTCACATCCTCGCCCGCGCCCTGGATCGCGTTCAACAGCCGCAGCCAATCCGCCGTCATCGGCTGGCGCGAGATCGAGCGGTCGATGAACCCGACCGCCGCAGTCGCTTCCCCCGCAGCAGGCGTGCGCAGAAAGGCCAGGAATTCGCGCGTCATCAGCGGGAGACGCCGCTTGGCCGCAAGAAGGGTCACCGGCAGCGCCAGCGGGTAGTCGCCCGCCTTGATCGCAAGCACGGTCGGCAGCATCGGAAAGCCGCAACTGTCGGTCAAGGGCAGCCGATGCGCCGGAGCGATGGCCGTCCGACCCGAGATCGCGATGGCCCAGGGGTCCTTGGCGACGGCACGGGCCAGCGTCTCAAGGTCAGGATGCAAAACACCCGCGACGGGTGCTTGCCCCAGCCGGTCCGCCAGGGCCTGTTGCAGGTCGGCGTCTGGTTCCAGCGTATGCAGCACGATCGGCATGTCCGGGCCCCCGATGTCGGCCCAGTTCGTCACTTCGCCTGTCAGCACGCGCGACAGGTCCACGGTCGAAATCTCGGGCGTCGGATTGTCCGGGGCGACGATGGCGACCAGGGCATCCAAGGCGACGGAATGATTGCCAAGACCCGACTCGGCCTTGAAGGCAAGCTTCAGGTCCGCAGCTCCCGAGGTTACTGCCGCGGTCGCAGCGTCAGGCGACATCGGCTGGAAGGTGACCTCAGCCAGGTCCTTGCGGGTTTCGGGGTCAAGGATCCGCGCCGCCAGCGCATCGCCCGGGTCGGCCTCGTAGACCAGACCGCGCGCCGTGGCGAAGGTCTGCAACAGCGCGGGCAACAAGGGTGCGGCGTCGGCAGCCCCGACCACGCGGATCACCGCCTTTGGAGCCACAAGTTCCGGGCAGGCGGGGCCGTCGCAGATCACCCCCTGACCATCGACGGTCAGGGTGCCGTAAGCGGTGTTGATGCGGTAAAACTCACCATCATAGCCCTGAAGCGTGCCGGTCAGCACGATGCCACCCTCGCGCGCCACAAGCGTCACGTCCTGGGCGCTGGCGGTCGATCCAACGACAACCGCGACGCACAGCGCCGCCAGCCCTGCCTTCACACCCATAAACCGCCAATCCGGACCTTATTTCGGAAGGGCGAGTTTCAGCGGTGCGCCAAGATTCTTCAACAGCAGAATGTCACCGGCCGTGCCACACAGCGGAACTGGCACCGTCTGAGCCTCGATGCTGGTGACGCCGGCATCGGAGCGGACGGTTTCCAGTCGCAGGGTCCGGCCACAGGAGGCTGGGGTAATCCGCAACTCTCCGGTCAGTTGTGCGTGGTCAAGGCCCCGGCCGGGCACCGAATAGACCTGCGCCATCACCGGCGACTGGACGTCGGGCGAGCCAAGCGACATCACCAGCGGCCCATCGCCGCCGATCCGCGGGGCGGTGCCGATCAGGATCTTATCGCCATCGCTGACGCGCAGAGTGACTTCGGCGGGCCATTCCCACATGACCGCAAGGCGCGAATAGCCCGCAACCTCGGGGACAGTGACCTTGCCCAGCACCAGACGCGCCTCGGGCAGGTAGACGGCCACGGTCGCGTCAGGCTTCATCGCCGGGAACAGGATGGTGGCCCCGCCATCGGTGCGCGTTCGCGTGGCGAAGGACAGGCCGGAATGCCGCACGACAATGCGCTGGTTGCGGTTGCAGGGGGCTGAAAGGGCAAGGTGGATCATCGCGCCTTGGACGGCGGTCAGTTGCATGGCCGGGCGGCAGTGGTCGCCCGCTGCGGGCGATGTCGTCGCCGCAACCGGGGTGATGCCAATCAGTTCGCCGACGCCAGCCTCGGGCGAAATGTCCAGCGAGGCGGTCATCGGCAGGGCGCTGGCGGTCGCACCCGTGACCCTGGCGTTGACGGCGTCATCGCGCTGCAAGGACGTCAGCAGGGACTGCTGGGCCTCCTGACCTTTGCGGCTTTCCGCCATGTGCGCAGCCGTTATGGCAACCGCAACAGCAGCAACAATCCGCAGAACCTTTTTGCCCCAAAGCATGGCAGTGCCCCGGTACGAGAATCGCACCGTTCACGGCTAGGGGCCAATCGGGGCGGAGACGTGGCATTAATTGGGTGGGCTTACGGTATGCTTGGAAATAGCCATTAAAACGCCGCGTCAATCGACGCGGCGCCCGATTTTCCAAGCGATTGTTTCGCGTCAGGCCAGGCGGCCGTGGCAGTGCTTGAACTTCTCGCCCGAGCCACATGGGCAGGAATCATTGCGGCCGGGACTTCCCCAGGTGGTTGGGTCGGCCTCGTCAAAGCCAGCGAGGCGGGTCGCGGCCTCGGCTGCCGGTGCGGCTGCGAC
>JBGSVS010000157.1:0-2019 GCA_041752895.1 Tabrizicola sp. | reverse complement strand
CCGATGTCGAGGCGGGCCTCCGCGCCGGGGCCATCGCGCCGCAAGACCTGACCGTCCTCGCCGATGTCGTAGCCACCCGCGCCGACCCCGTGGCGCTTTTGGCCGAGGTGCAAGAGGTCTGGACCATGACCTCGCTTTTGGGGTTCGAGGCGCTGATCCGCGGCCTTCCCGTCACCTGCCTTGGCGCGCCGTTCTATGCCGGTTGGGGCCTGACGCGCGACCTCGGGCCAACGCCCGACCGCAGGACCGCCCGGCCCGACATAGCCCAACTGGTCCACGCAGCCCTCATTGCCTATCCGCGCTACTGGGACCCGGTCAGCCACCGCCCCTGCCCGGTCGAAGTCGCACTCGACCGGCTGGCATCGGGTGAGATTCCGCATCCGGGTCCGGCGAACCGGCTGCTGTCCAAGTTGCAAGGCCGCTTCGCCAGCCTCGCGCATCTCTGGCGGTAGCTCCTCGTGCGCCTTTGGCTTCTCGTCGCAGAGCCGCAGCGACGAGGGACGAAGTCACCGACGAGCGGTCCGCTTAGTGCACCAGCCGCCAGAACCGCCACATCAGGCTTGCAGCAGCGCAGACAAGGCCGATCACCAGACCGAACCACAGCCCCACGCCGCCATAGCCCAGCGGGAAGGCCAGCACATAGCTGCAGGGGATGCCGATCAGCCAGTAGCTGACCGCCGCCAGCCACATCGGCACCTTCGTATCCTGCACCCCGCGCAACAGGCCAAGCGCCATCACCTGCATTCCGTCGGCCAGCTGGAACAGCCCTGCGACCATCAGCAGGACCGACCCATAAGCGACAATCGCCGCACTTTCCGGTTTTGTCAGGTCCAGGAACAGCGCCACGATCGGTTCTGGGATCGAGACGAACAGAAGCACCGACAGAATCGCAGCCCCGAACGAGATCACCACCGCCACCCTTGCCGCCTGCCGCAGCGCGTCACGGTCGCCCTGCCCGTCAAAGCGTGCGATGCGGATCGTCGCCGCGCTTGAAAGCCCGACATGCAGCATGAAGGTCAGCGCCGCCACCTCAAGCGCGATGCCATGCGCGGCCAGTTCCACCGTGCCGATCCAGCCCATCATCAAGGCCGAGGCCTGGAACAGCCCGCCCTCGGCCAACCCGGTCAGGCCGATGGGCACCCCCAGCCGCCAGACCTGGCGCATCGCGTGCCAGTCCGGGCGCCAGAACCGCTGGAACAGGTGAAAGCGTCTCAGCTCGGGCAGCGCCCAGGCGTAAAGCGCCAGCACGACCAGCGACAGGACCTGCGTCGAGATCGTTGCCACCGCCGCACCGCGCGCGCCAAGTTCAGGGAAGCCCCAGTTCCCGAAGATCAGCGCCCAATTGACCGCGATATTAAGGCCCACCGCCGCCAGCGTGACCCATAGGACGACCTGCGTCCGGTGCAGTGCGGAAAGGTAGCTTTGCAGCACCGTGACCATCAGCGCGGGCACCATCCCCAGGCCCACAATCCGCATGTAGTCCTCTGCGATGGCCGAAACCTCGGGGTCCTGTCCCAGCGCCAGCAGGATCGGGCCAGACCACCAGAAGATCGGAAAGACCACGATCCCGAAGGCGATGGACAGCCAAAGCCCCATCCGAGTGTCGCGCCGGACCTGTGTCTCATCCCCCCGGCCAAGGGCTGCCGCGACCATCGGCATCACCGCCTTGGCAAAGCCCGAGCCCACCACAAAGACGATGAAGAACGACGACGACCCCAGCACCACCGCCGCCAGTGACACCACGCCATACCAGCCAAGCATGACCGTATCGGTCACGTGCAGCGCCATCTGCGCCAGATGCGAGCCGATGAGAGGAAGCCCCAGCACGAGCGTTTCCCTCGCGTGGGCGGATGTGGTCAAGGCCTTGGTCATCCGGTTGAATTACGCTGGCCGTCCGCGCTTCACAAGCCGGGGTTTCCGCTGCATTGCGGCGTCAAAGCCCGCTTGTCAGAAGGCCGATCGCCGCCACCGCGATGACCGCGCCCAGCGTCAGCTCCAGCACCGGGATCGCCCGGGCCA
>JBGSVS010000156.1:0-22023 GCA_041752895.1 Tabrizicola sp. | reverse complement strand
GCGCGCGGCTGGAAACCGGGGTTGCGGTGTTCGACACGCTTCTGCCGCTGGTACGCGGCCAGCGGATCGGTCTTTTCGCCGGATCGGGCGTCGGCAAATCCTCGCTTCTGGCGAAGTTCGCCCGCGGAGTCGACGCGGATGTCGTGGTGATCGCGCTGGTCGGCGAACACGGCCGCGAACTGCGTGAGTTTACCGAGCGCGTCCTTGGCGCGGCGGGCATGGCGCGGAGCGTCGTCGTGACCGCGACCTCGGACCAGTCTCCGCTCATACGGCGGATGTGCGCGCTGACAGCGATGGCGGTGGCAGAGCATTTCCGCGATCAGGGCAAGCACGTTCTGCTTCTGGTGGACAGCGTCACCCGCTTTGCCGAAGCGCATCGCGAGGTTGCCCTTGCCGGGGGTGAGGGTGCGTCGCTGCGGGGGTTTCCGCCATCGCTGACCCAGGCGATCATGGGCCTGGCCGAGCGCGCCGGTCCAGGGCCCGAGGGCAAAGGCGACATCACGGCGGTCTTCTCTGTCCTGGTGGCGGGATCGGACATGGAGGAACCTGTGGCCGACATCCTGCGCGGCGTGCTGGACGGGCATGTGGTGATGGACCGCCGCATTGCCGAACGCGGGCGCTATCCGGCGATCGACCTGTTGCGCTCGGTGTCCCGGTCGCTGCCCGAGGCGGCGAGTGATGAGGAAAACCTGCTGATCGGCGATGCGCGGCGGCTTCTTGGGGCCTATGATCGGGCCGAGATGATGATCCAGGCCGGGCTTTACGCATCAGGCTCGGACCCGGTGATCGACCGGGCCATCAAGGTCTGGCCGCAGCTTGATGGGTTCCTTGCCGAAACCGCACCCGCGAACGGGATCGCGGGCAGTTTCGAACGACTCCGCGCCAGTCTGAAGACCTGACCGGCGCGGAGACGCTAGCCAAATGCCTGCGACAGGCATTCCCAGACCAGGCTCAGGGCGATCCCGATAAGGATGAGGCCCCCCGCCCATGCCATCGCTTCGCGCGCCTTGCGGCTTTCGTTCAGGGTCCGCGCCATCGTCCCGCCCAGCCAGGCGACCACAAGATCGGCCGGAATCGCCGTCAGCGGCACCAGAATGCCCAGAAGCAGAAGCTGCAGCGTTACGTCGCCATGCTCATGCGTTCCGGCGTCAAGCGCGACGAAGGGCGGCAGGAACAGAGCGAAGAACAGCACTGTCTTGGGGTTCAGAAGCTCGACCAGGACTCCCTGCCACATGATCTGCGCCAGGGGTTTCTGGGCAACCGAGGTTGTCGCAAGGTCTGCCTGCGCATCTGCCCTTGCCTCGCGGATCATGCCGATACCCAGCCAGACCAGATAGGCCGCGCCGAGGTATCTCAGGGCCAGAACCAGTTCGTCGAAGGTCATGAACACCGCTCCAAGACCCAAGGCCGTCGCGATGGCAAGAAGAACTCCGCCCAGGCAAAGGCCGAAGGCTGATGCAAGCCCGGCCGAACGACTTTGTCCGACCGTCCGCGACAGGACGTAAAGCATCGAAGGCCCCGGTGTCGCACTGAGCGCAAGGCCCGCGACGGCAACGGCTAGGATCGACTCGAACGGGGGCATGGTCTAGACACCGTTCCGCTGGATCCGGGTCTCGAACGGGTTCGAGTGGGACACCCGGGGCGCTTCAGCAGTGCCCGTCGCCGACAGCCGCTGACGTTGGCGCAAGTAAGGGAAGTCGCGCAGCAGCATCCGTTCCAGATGCGCGCCCGCCTGAAATGGTTCGTACATCGCGCGGCGGTCCCCCATCAGAAGCTGCGGGAAAGGCCGGATCATCGTATCGTGATTGGCGGCCACGAAATAGGGCATCGAGAACCGTTCGCGGCTGCGGTTCAGCACGCGATGCGGGGTCGAGCGCAGCATTCCATTGGTCCAGGCTTCCAGCATGTCGCCAATGTTCACCACATAGGCGCCGTGGTCCACTGGAACGTCGATCCAGCGGTCGTCTTGCGCCAGAACCTGCAGACCCTCGTTGCGGGTGTGAAGGAGAGTGAGGCACTCATAATCCGTGTGCGCGCCCATGTTGACCGAACCACTGTCCGCAGTCTGCTCTGGCCGCACGTAATGCAACAGGCGCAGCTGCGAGACCGGTTTGCTCATCTGGTCGGTGATCGCCCCGTTGGGCAGCCCGAGAAACATCTCAAGCCCGCCGCAGATCAGCCGACCAAGAGCGGCAACCTCGGCGTAGTAGCGCGTCACGGTCGACCGGAACCCCGCAAGCTCGGGCCAGACGTTCGGTCCAAGAACCAGATTTCCGGCCAGGAAATCCGGATCGTCGGCAGGCAGGTCCAGCCCAAGATCGAAGGCCTCGTAGTTGCGGTGCACCTCGTCGGCATAATCGCCCCGCTCCCAGAACGGAACGTAGCCCCGGTGGTTCGGGCTTTTGCCGATGTAGTAGCGCTGCTTTTCCTCTTCGGGCAGAGCGAAGAACCGCTCCGCCGCCCGGTAGGTCGACATGATCAGATCCAGATCAATCCCATGATTGCGGATGCGGAAGAAGCCGATGTCCCGCGCCGCCGATCCGATCCTTTCGGCCACCCTCTTGACGTCTTCCGGTGAACCCCAGCGCAAGGCGCCAACGTCGATCAAGGGCAGATCGTAGGTCGGCAAGCGTTCAAGTACCAATGAGTTAGCCATCGAATCCTCCTTTGTTATGGAAGGTCGAGGCTAGGGATTCATGGTTAACAAAGTGTTCCCGCGTTACGCGAGAGCAGGGAAATGCAGCCGAAAGGTCGTGCCTTTTTCCACTTCGGAAACAACCGAGACGGTCCCTCCCAATTGCAGCGTCAGGCCTTGCACGATCGATAGGCCCATGCCCGTTCCCGAACCCACGGGCTTCGTCGTGAAGAACGGGTCAAAGATCTGCGTCATACGGTCTGCGGGAATACCGACCCCGGTATCCACGACGCTCAGCCGAACATGCCGCCCGGGCGGCGGTCCGGCCGGATCTTCGGTCAGCATCGTCCGGACATTCTCGGTCCGGATGACCACCTTGCCTTCGGGCCGCATTGCGCCCAGCGCGTTCTCGACGAGGTTGTTCAGGATCTGCTCGAAGGCCTTGGCATCGACCGAGATCGACCAGAGTCCATCCTGCAGGTCGAAGGCCAGTCGATCGACCGTCGCTGGCGGTTGGCGGTCGGAAAAGCTGGCGATCAGAAGGTTCAGGTCCGAAACAACAGGGCTTAGCCGGGTGCGCTGGGCAAAGGAGAGCATGTCGCGCATCAGCTTTGCTCCGCGTTGCCCCGCCAGCTGTGCGTCAAGAAGGCTGTCCCGGGCGTTCGGGCTTGATAAGTCGGCTTGCGCAATCTCGAGGTTGCCCAGAACCACCGTCAGCAGATTGTTGAATTCATGCGCAAAACGTCCCGTCAGCTTGCCAATGGATTCCAGTCGGCGCGCCTCGAACAGGCGCGACTCAAGCGCTTTCCGGGCGGTGATTTCCTGGGTCAGCTGGTCATGTGACGCCACAAGATCGCGGTAGCGCTGCGCCGAGCGCTGCGTCTCGGCAAGAAGCTCAAGCTTGGATCCTGTCATCGCGGCGACCGTGTCGAGTATCTCCAGGTCGACCTCGCCAAAGGCTTGTGGCTCGGGGTGTTCGCTGTCGATCACTCCCACAACGCGGCCGCGAAAGGTCAACGGTACGCAGATCTCGGATCGTGCCGGTCTGGTGTCCGGAATGTAGTTCTGATCGCTGGAAAGATCCCCGACAATGATTGCCTTCCCGGTCTTCGCGACCTTCCCGGTGATGCCGCGACCAAAGGGAATAACCAATGGATTCAGGATGTTGCGGCCGAATGGGTTCTTCTCTCCCCAAGCCGCCACCTGCCGAAGTTCGGTCTGCTCAGCGTTGGCCTGGTAGATCACGCAATCGACGAAACCCAGCTTGCCCACCACATTCTGCGCAACATACCAGAGAAGATCCTCTGTGCTGGGGATCTGGATGAGGTCGACCGCGAACTGGTTCAGAGTTCGCAAGGTCGAGGCTTCCATCGGCATGCCGCGGTGACGGGACGATGCAATTGCGGAATGCGACACTCTTCGGGTTCCTCGAACGCTTTGTCCGCTGCAGGTTAGGCAAAGCCGTCGGTATGGCAAAGCCAAATTGCGTGAGAAGCCACAGATCGCCGGTCTTCAATATGTTTGACCGGCATTGGACGCACCCTTGGCTCACTGTTCCTGGCGGCAGGACGAGTTGCCGAGATCCCTTGCTGCTTGGCGGACAGGTCGGAGTATTGTGGGAAAGTTTTTGCTGCCAACGTTCGGAGGAGTCATGTCCGAGGCGATCGCGCGCGGCTATTGCCGCAAGAGGGTCAAGGCAATTGCCGCGGATGAGCTTGCCGCTGTCTGACTTTGGATTTCCGATTGCAGCAAGTAGCGCCGGACGAGGGTGTCCATCTTTTCCGGCGAAGTGAATTGGCCGAGGTCGGCCGAGCCGAAAATCGCCTCTGTTTTAGTGCGCAGCACCGAAACCTGCTGGTCGATGTCGATCGAAGAGAAGCTTTTCGGAAGACCAAGCGCCGTCTGCATCACTTCGCGCATCGGGGCATTGCCAAGCAGCGAGTACCACTTCGCGGTTTCGCTGGTTGATTTCGACGCCAGCGCCGGGATTTCCCGTTCGGCGTTCATGGCAAGCCGGTAGGTATTGTTCTGGACGCCGACCGCAGTTTCGAAGGTGCGGGCCCTGAATTGCTGGATGATTTCGTCCGGAAAGGTCGAGATCTTCGTCCGGGGAACGCTGTAGTCACCATAGCCGAAAGCCGAGGCAAACTTGGTATATTGCTTATCCGCCAGCCTGTTCGCCAGGCTGCCTTCCGTCAGGGTGCCGCCTTCCAGAATCTTCTGGATGAAGGCTTTGCTGTTCACATCGCCCTCAAGCCCGAAGGCTGTAAGGGCGATGCGCAGAAGCCGTTTGTCATTCACCAGCTTCTCGGCGGTGTCCGCCTTGCCGATCCTCTCGCGGAAATAGGTCTCGTCCCGTTGCTGGGCCGGAAGCGCTTGCTGAACGGCCTGCTGGCGGTCCATCGTTCGCTTGAGGAACCCCCAGCCGGTGTACCCGGTCAACGGCAGGATCGGCGAAAAGGTCACGCCCGCCCAGCGGCGAAGAGCCGCTCCTCACGCGGAAGCAGGGACCGCAAGGACTTGAGAGCCTGGTAGTGCTGGTTTTCCATCACCGCACGGCTGGCAGCGGTCAGCTGCGCCCGGCTGTCATAGTCCGTGAGGACCTGCGACAGCTGTTCGATCCCGCGTAGAAGTTGCCGCTTGGCGTCTTCCGGATCGGCATCGCCCGTAAGGACAAGTTGCGCGATATAGCAGACGCGGCGCACCGGCGTATTCACGGCCTCGGGGTGAATGGCATCCCGCAGTCGCAGGATATTGGCATTCGGGGTCATGATGGCGAGGCGCGAGCGTTTCTCGCCATTCTCAATGACGGCACCGTTGATCAGGACGCGTTCATGCGGTCCGAGCTTGAGGACAAGGCCAGTCATGCTGCCCCCCCGTCACCCCGAAGGCCGCGCATCACGGCCATGTTGATGTCGGCCAGAACCTCGACGCTTGCTGTGTCGTCAAGCACTGCGCGGCTGTGTTTAGCGGTGAATTCGTAAAGGTAGAAAAGCCGTGCCCGCAGCGCTGCAGGCAAAGTGTTTCCGGGCAGCGCCACGTCGGACGCAAGTGTGGACCAAAGCTGGGTATTGTCGGTCACGGCACGGACAAGCGCAGGGAAATCGGTCGAACGGTTCGCCCAGGCGGCCCGGAGGCGCTGAGTGACCTGCGCCAGCAGGTCGTATTCAACGGAGCGGAGAGAGCGGGTCGGTGCTTCGCGCTGGGCGTAGCTGACGGCGGCGGAATGATAGGTCATGGGGTGTCCATCTGTTCGAAAGCGGTGGGGTGAGGTGGGCCGCGAAGGTTACCCCCCGCGGCCCGTAGTGCTTAACGGAACAAGGACAGGAGACCTTGCGGCTGCTGGTTGGCGATCGACAGCGCCTGGGTGGCCAGCTGCTGCTGGACCTGCAGCGCCTGGAGGCGAGCCGAGGCTTCCTCCATGTCGGTGTCGACCATCACGCCGATACCGGTCTTGAGCGAGTCGGTCAGGTTGCCGACGAACTCGTTCTGAATGTCGATCCGCTTTTGCGAGGAACCGAAGGACGCGGCTGCGTCGATCGAGGTCTGGAGCATGCCCTCGATCGCGTTCAGCGCGTTCGCAGGCTGGTTTACCACGTCGACAGTGTTCAGAGCCGCCAGACCGCCGGTGCCTCGGGTGGTGCCGACCGAAATCGCCGCCGACTGGTTGGTGTTGTTGGCCACCGTCAGCGCACCAGAGGCGAGCGACAGGGTGAAGTCGCTGTCCGAGAGGCCGTTTTCGGTCAGCGAGTTCTTCAGGCCGGAGACCAGCGAATCTGCGGTATCCCCTTCCTGCACCACGTAGTTGCCCGTGACCGACCCGATGTTCAGCGAGATCTTGTCGCCGGCAATGATCCCGGTCAGCGTGGCAGGTGCCGCCGTTGGCGCATTGGCAGCCAGGGCACCGGCACCGCCTTGCAGCGTGAAGCCGTTCAGGGTGACGGGAGTGCCGGTGACGACGTTGGCAGCCGAGAGTGTGCCGCCACCAGCTGTCAGTGCCGCACCCGCGTTGGTCGACAGGTTCTGCGCATCCACCGTGATGTTGGACGAGGTGACACCGGTCTGGCTGCGGTCAAGCGAAGCCAGCACGTTGACCGAGGTCTGCGATCCGTCCACCAAGTTTAGCCCGTTGAACTGAGCCGCACCAACGACCGATTCGATCTGCGCGGTCAGTGCATCGACATCGGTCTGGATCTTGTTGCGATCGACGTTTTCGGCCTGGGCAGCGACAATCTTGCCCTTCATCTCGGTCAGAAGCTTCGTCACAGATTCCGAGGCCTGGCGGGCGACGGTCAGCGTGGCCGAACCGACGGAAAGGCTGTCAGAGATGCCTTTGAAGCCCTGGACGTCCGATTCCATCACTTTCGAGATGGCCCAGACGGCCGCGTTGTCTTTGGCACTGGCCACGGATTTGCCCGTCGAGATGTCGGCCTGGGTCTTGTTGAGGTTCATGTTGATGCCCTTCATCGTCTGCAGGGCAACCATCGCGCTGGTATTGGTCAGGATCGACGACATGTTTCAGTCCTTCACGAGTAGGCCGCAGGTTTCACGGCCGGAAAACCACAGGATGTGGCGGAAAGGGCGTTCTGTCCGTGCCGCCGGTTCCCCGGTGGCGCCGCCCCTTCATGAGGCGCGAAGTCAATGAAACGCCAAACCGGCTAATCAATCCCTAATTCGGGAAGGCGAAGTGTCCGGCATTTAAACCGTATCAGACGCGACGGGCAGACACGCCGGACACCGGCGCGATGACGGCCTTCTGCCCGCGGGCGTCATAGGTGCTGAGCGTCGGGCCCCGGGTGATTTCGGCCACCCGATAGCGGGCCGCCTTCAAGCCACGCATCGCTGCGTCCAGCAAGCGGGCGTTCCGGTCGGCCTTAACACGCAGTCTTTCAGCCTCCATCCGGTCTGTGGCCCGTACGGCGACCGATTCGATCTGCGGGGCGAGCAGGGCAAGCTCGGGCAGATTCCCGGCAATCAGGGCGTCGGCGGCCCGATCAAGCAGCGCTTCAAGCCGCTCCATCTTCGGTCCTCGTCATCGAATTGAAGATCATTTCGGCAAGGCCAATCCCGCCGCTTTCCACCATCAGCCGCGCCTGTTCTTGCCGCAGGAACGAGGCGAACTGCTCCTCTCCTGCTCCGCCACCAAAGGTGCCCTGCATTTCGCCGAGGCCTGAATGGGCAAGCATTTCGGACAGGAAGGTGGCTTCCAGTTCCTCTGCCTTGGCCATCAGCTGTTGCTGGCGAACCGAGGGAGTTGCTGCAATCGGGGATATGTCCATTCCATGCTCCAGACCGGTTGGATTTTCAGCAATCATCCGGGTGGCGGGTAAAGAATGGGTAACTTCTGACGCGGATAAGAGGGGCAGTGCGGCAGAAGTCGTGGATATCATGCAAAGCTCCCTGGCTGTCCTTCAATTCCCTCTGGCTGCGGTTCCCTCGGCGACGCCGGACGCGGGAACAGCCGCGCAGGACTTCGCGACATCCTTCGCCGAGGACTTGCAGGCGCCTGAGGGTGACATTTCCTTTGCCGATCCGACTGCAATCGCCCTGGACCAGCCGGTCGTATGGGTCGCTCCGATCATCTCGGGGCCCGGCGGCTTTCCGGTAGGGCTGCAGGACTTTGCCGTTTCGGATGGCACGCAAGGGGAACCGGCAGGTCCGCAAGATAGCGTGATACTACCAGAGGAAATGCAGCTTTCGACTCCGGCAATCGCCGGAGGATCGGTCGCGATCGAAAATCCATCAAATGCAATCGATTTTCCGCCCGACGGTTCCAGGGCGGAAACCGCGTCAGCCGGCGCCGACGATGGTCCTTACGCACCCGGCACGGAATTCAGGGATCCCGCACTGCAGCCCGGATCGAAGCGGACGACAAAGTCGCAGGATATGCCGTCGCATGGGGCGTTCGTCGCTGGACCGCTGGGGTCGCGGGCGCAGGGGCAGGGGCAGGAAGTGACAGGACCTGCGCCAAAACCTGCAATTGCAAGTGAACCTCAGGACGCGATTCTTGCCGCTACGCCACCCGGTCAAACAACCCTTCAGGCTGCCTCGGTCGAAGCCGGGCGCACCGCCGACGACGCCCGGCCGCGACAGTCACCTTCCCTGGCGACAGTGCCCGGCAAACGGATGATCGAGGTGCTGCCAGTTGATCAAGTGGATCGGGCAACCGTGCAGTCCGGTTTGGAACCTGCGACGGATGACGCTCCAACCCGACCGACCGACGCAACGACCACTCTCTTGCAAGAACCCGGGGACGTGAAACTGCCCGACCTTGCGGGCGATGATGCACACCTCGCGTCTGCCGCGGCCGATGCGCCCGCCAAAATGACGGAAGTTTCCGCGCAGGGGGCCCCAATCCCTGGCAGTTTCTGGGAGCGCTACTTCACCAACAGGTCGGATCCGCAACCCGCATCAGCAATTTCGCCGGATCAGGTGGCCCAGACGCCGGCGCAACAGGTCCTGACCGCTATCGGGATCGCGCCTCGACCCGTCGTGCCAAAGGATGACGACGTCGCAGGGCATTTCCTCGAGGGCAGTCTGATCGCATCGGAAGCAGAGGTGGCGGAAAACGTGACCGTCAAGGCTGCCGCGCCGTCGGATGGATCGGCGCCTTCGCCGGCTCCTGACGCGCGACCAGACCCTGGCCCGGTCCTGCAAGTGCTGCCGTGGAGCGAGGCAACTCCAGACCGCGTTGATCGGTTCGATTCGCCGCTGTCGGTCATGTCGTCGGTCTCCACTCCCGGCGTCGCTACAGGTTCGGGCGGGCCGTTGTCCCTGCCGGTGCAACAGGTTGCCATGCAGCTTGCCGGTGTGCTTGTCCAAGCCACCGACCGGGCGACCGAACTTGCGCTGGCACCCGAGGAACTTGGAAAGGTTCGGCTTCGCCTGGAACCGGATGCCGCCAACCCTGACCGGCTGACGATCACGATCAATGTCGAGCGTCCCGAGACGCTGGATCTTTTCCGACGTCACGCGGGTGAGCTTGCCGAAGCGATCCGGGCCGCTGGCTATTCTGGTGCGGACATCGACTTTGGCGCACATGGCCAGGGCGACAGCGGCGCGGGACAGCATTCCGGACCGTCCGCCGAACCAGATCAGGCATCGGACGAAACCGCGCCAATCCAGCATTCCCCGCGCTCTATCGCCGGGGCCACCCTTGATCTAAGACTGTGAGGCCAGAATGGACGTCACTTCCGCAACCTCTGCCGCAACTACTGGCACGACCACCAACACGATCAACACGTCGAAGATATCTTCGGATTTCGACACGTTTCTTCGCATGCTGACCGTTCAGATGCAGAACCAGGACCCGTTGAACCCGATCGACTCAGCGGACTATGCCGTGCAGCTCGCCACGTTTTCCGGGGTCGAACAGCAGGTGCGAACAAACCAGCTGCTTGTCGACCTCCAGGGCCGATTCCAGCAGATGGGCATGGCCGAGATGGCCAGCTGGATCGGCAAGGAGGCACGTTCGGACGCGCTAGTGCTGTACGAAGGCACACCAGTGACCCTGTCGCCCAACCCCACTGTCGGCGCGAACCGGGCCGTCCTTGCGGTCCGTGATGCTTCCGGGAACCTCGTCTCGCGCGAAGAAATCCCGGTCAGCGACGCGCCCTATCAATGGCTCGGTGCCGGGGTGGATGGCTCTCCCCTGCCGTCTGGCGTCTATTCGATCACGCTGGAAAGTCTTAACGGCGAAACCCTGGTCGGCTCGACCCCGGTCGAACACTACTCCCGTGTCGCCGAGGTGCGGACCGGAACTGCGGGCACCACCCTTCTGCTGGATGGAGGGATCGAAGTTGCCTCTACCCGGGTGACAGCCCTGAGAAGCCCGCAAGAGTAGACGCGTCAATCTGGCCTGGCGTTTCAAGAGGACGATTTCGGTCCGGTAAGCTGACGACCTGAACAAGCCCGCTTTCACGAAAGGGCTTTTCCACGCCGTCCGCAAAGGGCATCCTAAGGGCGCGTCTGGCGCTGACACCGCGTGAAGACGGGAAGCTGTTCACCGGCGGTTCGGTCTCTGCTCCTGCCAGTGGCAACCGATTTCAGGGGATCGTCCATGAGCCGCAAGGTCTGTCTTGTCACCGGGGGCGGGCGCGGCATTGGTGCTGCCGTGGCCCGCGAAATGCATGCGCGCGGCTACGCCTTGGTGCTGATGTCCCCGTCCGAAAGCTGCGAGGCGCCTGCGGCCGAGCTCGGCGGAGTTGCCAAGCGCGGCGTTGCGCAAAGCGCCGATGACCTGAAAGCTGTCGTCGATCTGGCCATCGCGACCTATGGCCGGATCGATGCCGTTCTTAACCACACCGGCCACCCGCCCAAGGGCGAGCTTCTGTCGATCCCCGATGAAGGATGGACCCTGGCGCATGACATGATCCTGGCCTCGGTGATCCGCATGGCCCGCCTGGTGACCCCGGTGATGGAGGCGCAGAAGGGCGGCGTCATCCTCAACATCACCACCTACGCCAGCCATGAGCCTTCGCTGTGGTTCCCGGCGTCCTGCACCTACCGTGCTGCTGTTTCAACCTTTACCAAGCTTTATTCCGACCGCTACGGGCCGCAGAACATCCGGATGAACTGCCTCGCGCCCGGCTTTACCGACAGCCTTGATGTCGCGAAATATGGCGAGCTGACAGCGCTGAAGCGCATCGGCACGGTGCAGGAACAGGCCAAGGCCGCGGCTTTCCTGCTGACCGAGGAGTCAAGTTACATCACCGGCCAGACGATCCGCGTCGACGGCGGGCTGACGCGGCACGTCTAACCGCGCCAGTTGTCCCGGTCACTGTGCAGGCGTGAAGTCGAACCCCATGACGTGGCGGTAGGTCTCGCCCGGGTTCAGCCGCGCCGAGGGGAACTGCGGGTTGTTCGGCGAATCGGGAAAGCGCTGGGTCTCGACCGCGAAGCCGGCGAACTGGGGATAGCGCGCGCCCATCTTGCCCGGCCCGTCGAAATGCGCGCCGGTGTAAAGCTGCACTCCTGGTTCGGTGGTTGAAAGGCACATCCGGCGGCCCGAAGCAGGGTCGGTCGCGGTCAGGCAGGGGCGAAGACCGTCCGCGCCCAGGGGCTCTGAGAGGCAGAGGTTGTGGTCGAAGGCCTTGGGGCCGGGAAGCTGCACGCCGATGGTCCGGGCCTTGCGGAAGTCGAAGGCCGTGCTCGCGATGGACCGGATTTCTCCGGTCGGGATCAGCTGGTCATCGACGGGCACATAGTGGTCGGCCTCGATCTGGAGATGCTGGCCCATCACATCGCCCGCGCCCTGGCCCGCGAGGTTGAAGTAGGCGTGGTTCACCAGGTTGACGATGGTCGGGGCGTCGGTGGTGGCCGTCATCTCGATTGTGAGGGTCGGGCCGTCGATCCGGTAGGTCGTGCGCACAGTCAGCGTTCCGGGGAAGCCCATCTCGCCATCAGGTGACGTGGTGGCGAAGGTGACATGGGTGTCGGAATGGCTTTCGATGCTCCAGGGCTTGCGGTCAAAGCCATGCGTGCCGCCGTGGAGGGTCTTGGCCCCCTCATTCTGGTCAAGCTGAAAGGTCTTGCCGTCCAGCGTAAAGCTTCCCCCGGCAATGCGATTGCCGTAGCGGCCGCAGGTGGCACCCAGGTAGGTGCCGTAAGTCTCCCAGTCCCTGGCGGTGTCGTGGCCAAGGACGATGTCGGCCTGGATGCCCTTGGCGTCGGGGACCCAAAGCTCGGCAAGGCGTGCACCCCAGGTCAGGAGCACCACCTTCAGACCGCCAGCCTCAAGGGCGGCCTGCTGGTGGCTCGCCCCGTCGAACTGGCCGATGTCCGTGATCCTGGCCATCGGTCAGCCCCAGTCCTGCGGGAGAAGGGCGTCGGGCAGGTTCTGGTAGGCCACCGGGCGGAGCCATCGGCGAATGGACATGGTGCCAACCGAGGTCGCGCCGAAGTTGGTCGAGGCCGGGTAAGGCCCGCCATGGACCTGGGCGTCGACCACTTCGACGCCGGTGGGGAAGCCATTCGCCAGGACGCGGCCCGCCTTGCGTTCCAGCACCGGCATCAGCGCGCGGGCAAGGTCCATATCGGCGTCGTCGAGGTGAAGCGTGCAGGTCAGCTGGCCCTGCAAGCTGCGCGCGATGTCCTGCATCTCGGCGGCGTGGCGGACGCGGATGATGAGGCCGAGGGGGCCGAAGACTTCCTCGGCGAGGGCGTGGTCGGCCAGCCAGTCATGGCCGGAAACCTCGAAGAGGTAGGGGGTGGCGTTGCGCAGATCGCAGGTGGAGGTCAGGACGGAACGAACACCGCTCCCAGCGGCGACGCGGTCGCGGCCTGCGCGATAGGCTTCGGCGATGCCGTCGGTCAGCATGGTTTGCGGACCGATGGCACCGACGGCGGTTTTGGCTGCAGCGACGAAGGCGTCGGCTTCCTTGCCGTCGATCACCACGGTGATGCCCGGATTGGTGCAGAACTGGCCTGCGCCCATCGTCAGTGACCCAGCCCAGCCCTTGGCGATGGCCTCACCGCGGTTGGCAAGGGCGGCGGGGAGGAGGAACATCGGGTTCACGCTGCCCAGTTCGCCGAAGAAGGGGATCGGCTCGGGCCTTGCGGCACAAAGGTTGAAAAGCGCACGGCCCCCGGCAAGCGAGCCGGTGAAGCCCACGGCCTTGATGTAGGGGTGCTGGACCAACGCCTCGCCGACATCGCGCTTGCCACCTTGCACCAGTGAGAATGTGCCGGGGGGCATGTCGCAGGCTTCAATGGCTGCGTGGATGGCCTGGGCCACGATCTCGCCGGTGCCGGGGTGGGCAGAGTGACCCTTGACCACGACGGGGCAACCGGCGGCAAGCGCCGAAGCAGTGTCGCCCCCAGCGGTCGAGAAGGCGAGGGGGAAGTTCGACGCTCCGAACACGGCGACGGGGCCGATGGGACGTTGGATGAGCTTGAGGTCAGGGCGCGGGGCGGGCAGGCGGTCCGGGAGTGCGGCGTCGTGGCGGCGGTCAAGCCAGTCGTCTTTCAGGATATGCGTGGCGAAGAGGCGCAGCTGCATCGTGGTGCGGCCACGTTCGCCTTCAAGCCGGGCAGCGGGGAGACCGGTTTCCTGGGTGCCGATCTCGGTGATTTCCGCCCCGCGCGCTTCGATTTCATCGGCGATGCGGTTGAGGAAGGCGGCGCGTTCGGCGCGGGTCGTGGTGGCGTAGGCGGGGAAGGCAGCCTCGGCAGCGTCACAAGCGGCGGCAACATGCGCCGGGGTGCCAACAGAGAACTGGTGCGATGGGCCATGCGCGGGGGAGGAGGCGAAGGTCTGGTCGTTCCCGACCCAGTCGCCCGCGATCAGGTGTTGTCCGGTCAGCATCTTCGGTCTCCTTCAAAAGTCGAAAGCGTCGGTGGTCAGCCGTTGGCCAAGGGTCAGGGCGTCGGCGACATGGACCATCGGGGCAAGGTCGACTTCGGATTGGCCGGTGCGGACGAGGTCTGCCATCCGCGCGTAAAGGGCGGGGTATTCGCCCATGATCGTGTTTTCCCCGGCCATCGGTTTGCCGTCGATTTCAAGCACGTTGCCGCCCATACGCAAGGCGAGTTGGCCCTTGTCGGTCTGAATGTCGATGTCCCAGGTCTGCGGGCCTTCCTGACGCCAGTCGAAATCGGCGGTGACGTTGTTGGAGAACGTCAGCTGGGCGGAGATGGGCGTCTGGCGGTTTGCCGGGAATTCGAGCGTGGCTTTCGTCAGGTGGACGGGGCGCGGGAGGATCTCGGTCAGGATCGACAGCGCGTTGATGCCAGGATCGAAGACTCCCATCCCACCGGGCTCGAAGACCCAGTCCTGGCCGGGGTGCCATTTGCGCACGTCCTCGCGCCAGATGATGTGGGCTTTTTGGATGGCCTTGTCGGAAAGCCAGGCCCTGGCAGGCGCGACGGCGTGGGCCATGCGGCTGTGCCAGGTGGCGTAGAGAGTGAGGCCGCGGGCTTTGGCGAGGGCATCGAGGGCGTGGACTTCGGCGAGAGTTGCGCCGGGGGGTTTCTCCAGCATCACATGCCGACCGGCTTCAAGCGCCGCCTCAGCGTAGGCGTAGCGCGGGACAGGCGGCATGCAGAGCGAGACGACGGGAATGTCGGGGCGTTCGGCCAGGAAGGTGGCGAAGTCGGTGTAGGCGGGGATGCCGTCGACCTTGCCGCTGCGGCTGATTGTTGCCGCGAGTTCCCAGTCGGGGGAGGCGTTCAGGGCGGGGACGTGTTGGTCCAGTGCGATCTTGCCGATGCCGACGAGGGCGACTTTGGTGCGGGTCATGGGGGTCTCCTTCGGGGCGTCGAGGGTGGGGTCTGCGGGGTGCCCCCCACCCCTTCCCTCCCCCGCAGTGGGGGGAGGGAGGCGCTTGGATGCAGCGTTGGTCGCGTTGACCGACGCTGCGCTTGCCGTCAGTGGCTTTCGCGGGCGACGGCGTTGCCGCGGCAGCCGATCAGGAAGTCCATGTCGGCCCCCTTGTCCGCGCCTTGGACGTGGTCGTGGTAAAGCTTCGCATAGCCGCTTGACGGAGGTTCGACAGCAGGTTTCCACGCGGCGAGGCGGGCGGCCAGTTCCTCATCCGGGATGTCGAGGTGCAGGCGGCGGTTCACCACGTCCAGCTCGATGAAATCACCCGAGCGGACCACGGCCAGCGGGCCACCGCGCGCGGCTTCAGGGGAGGTGTGCAGGACCACGGTGCCATAGGCGGTGCCGGACATGCGCGCGTCAGAGATGCGGACCATGTCGGTAATGCCCTTGCGCAGGACCTTGGGCGGCAGGCCCATGTTGCCGACCTCGGCCATCCCCGGGTAACCACGCGGGCCGCAGTTCTTCAGGACCATCACGCAGGTCTCATCGATATCCAGCGCCTCATCCTCGATCCGGGCCTTGTAGTCGTCGATATCCTCGAACACGACGGCGCGGCCACGGTGCTGCATCAGGGCAGGCGTCGCGGCGGAGGGTTTCAGGACCGCGCCATCGGGGGCGAGGTTGCCTTTGACCACGACGATCCCGCCCGACTGGGTGAGGGCCTTTTCAGCCGGAAGGATCACGTCGTCGTTGTGGCTGCGGATGTCCTTCACCTCGTCCCAGACGCCACCGCCCGAAACGGTCAGCGCGTCCTTGTTCAGCAGGCCTGCTTCGCCGAGGCGCTTCATCACGGCGGGCAGGCCGCCGGCGTAGAAGAATTCCTCCATCAGGTATTTGCCGGATGGCATCAGGTTGACGATTGTGGGCACGCCCCGGCCCCATTCGTCCCAGTCGTTCAACGTCAGGTCGATCCCGCAGCGGCCCGCAATGGCCAGAAGGTGGATCACCGCGTTGGTCGATCCGCCGATGGCGGCGTTGGCGCGGATGGCGTTCTGGAAGGCTTCGCGCGTCAGGATGTCCGAGGGTTTCAGGTCGTCCTTCACCATCTGCACGATGCGGCGGCCGGTCAGGTGCGCCATGACGCGGCGGCGGCTATCGACGGCGGGGATCGCGGCGTTGCCGGACAGGGTCATGCCCAGCGCCTCGACCATCGACGCCATCGTCGAAGCCGTGCCCATCGTGTTGCAGGACCCAGGCGAGCGCGACATGGAGGCTTCGGCTTCGACGAATTCCTCGGCGGTCATTTCCCCGGCTTTGACGGCTTCGGAGAACTTCCACAGGTGGGTGCCCGAACCGACCCGTTCGCCCTTGTAGTAGCCGTTCAGCATCGGCCCGCCCGAGACCATGATCGTTGGCAGGTCGCAGCTTGCGGCCCCCATCAGGAGCGAGGGCGTGGTCTTGTCGCAGCCGACAAGGCAGACGACGCCGTCCATCTGCTGGCCGCGGATGGTTTCCTCGACCGCCATCGCCGCAAGGTTGCGGAACATCATTGCGGTGGGGCGGAAACCGGATTCGCTGACGCTGAAGACGGGGACGATGACGGGCAGGCCGCCAGCCTCATAGACGCCATGCTTTACCCTCTCGGCCAGGTCGTTGAGATGGGCGTTGCAAGGGTTAAGCTCGGAGAAGGTGTTCAGAATGCCAATCACCGGACGGCCGTCGAACAGATCGGCGGGCAGGCCCTGGTTCTTCATCCAGGACCGGTGGTAGATCGCGTCCTTCGAAGTTCCGGCGAACCATTCCTGGCTGCGAAGCTTGCGGGGCCACTTTGCGGGTTTGAACGTCATGATGGCCTCTTACAGTTGGTGAACTTTGGTCGCGCCTTTGGTCTTGGGCGCGAAGGACAGCGTGTTGCGGAGCGGTTGGCCGAAGTCGGGGACCTCGATCTCGAACGTGTCTCCCGCTTGCGTCTTGATGCCATCGGCGAAGGACAGGGTGGCGGTGCCGAAGTAGTGGACATGCAGGTCGCCCGGCTGGCGGAAGATGGAATACTTGAAGTGGTGATGTTCCAGGTTCGCCAGCGTGTGGGACATGTTGGCTTCGCCGCTTAGGAACGGCTTTTCCCACAGGGTCTTGCCGTCGCGCAGGATGCGAGAGTGGCCGCGCACGTCGGCGGGCAGGTCGCCCACCAGGATCTCGGGCCCGAAGGAGGCGACGCGCAACTTGGAATGGGCGAGCCAGAGGTAGTTCACCCGTTCGGTGACATGGTCGGAGAATTCGTTGCCCAAGGCCCAGCCGATGCGGTGCGGGCTGCCGGTGGGGCAGTTCAGATAGATGCCGGCGATCTCCGGTTCCTCACCGCCGTCTTCGGCGAAACCGGGGGCTTCCAGAGCCGCGCCGGGGGCGACGGCGGCATAACCGTTGCCCTTGTAGAACCACTCGGGCTGCGCGCCGACCTCGCCCGCAGCGGGGCGGCCGCCTTCAAGGCCCATCCGGAACATCTTCATGCTGTCGGTCAGGGTCTCGGCCCCTTCCAGCTTTGCGTGCATCGCATCCCGTGCGGCGGCAGAACCGAGGTGGGTCAGGCCAGTGCCGGTCAAATGCAGGTGCGCCGGGTCGGGGTGGCTGACTGGCAGGTCGAAGGTCGCGCGCGTCAGATCGACGGTTTCACCAAGCCCGCGCCGGTCGATCTCGGCAGCCAGACCGTGGCCCGCGTTGATGGCCGACGCAGCAAGTTCGTAGACCGAGGCCGTGTTGCGGATAACGCGGGCCTCGCCCCCTTGTCGGACGACGGGGCCGACGCCTTTGACGGTGGACAGGTGCATGCGCGGTCTCACTTGTTCTTGTTGTAGACGTCGAAGATGACGGCAGCCAAAAGCACGAGGCCCTTGATCATCTGCTGGTAGTCGATGCCGATCCCCAGGATCGACATTCCCATGTTCATGACACCCATGATCAGCGCGCCGATCACCACGCCGATGATCTTGCCCGATCCGCCTGCCATCGAGGCCCCACCGATGAAGACGGCGGCGATGGCGTCAAGCTCGAACCCCGTTCCGGCTTTGGGGGTGGCAGAGTTCAGGCGAGCGGTGACCATCATGCCGGCCAGCGCGGCCAGGACGCCCATGTTGACAAAGCAGAAAAAGACCAGCCGTTCGGCGCGAATGCCCGACAGCATGGCGGCCTTGTAATTGCCGCCGACAGCGAAGATGCGGCGGCCCTGGACTGTGTTTTCGGTGAAGAAGGCGTAGAGGATGATCAGGATCGCCAGCACGACCAGCACGTTCGGCAGGCCCCGAAAGCTCGCAAGTTGCCAACCGACGAAGGCCATTGCTGCGGCGATGATCAGGGTGCGGCCCCAGAACAGGCCGGTCGGTTCCGGGGTGATGCCAAACTCGGCATCCCGTGCGCTGGACCGCATGCCGATCCAGATCACCACGGCGATGGCGATGGCGGTGACGATCAGGGTCACGCCATGTGGTTTTCCGATCCCGGTGAGGTCGGGGATGAAGCCCGAGGACATCGCCTGGAAGGCCTTGGGGAATGGCCCGATATTCTGGCCACCCAGCAGCCACAGCGTGGCGCCGCGGAACACCAGCATCCCAGCTAGCGTGACGATGAAGGACGGAATGCGCCAGTAAGCGACCCAGTAGCCTTGGGCCGCGCCGATCAGCCCACCGACGATCAGGGTCAGGGGGATGACGACTGCGATTGGTAGTTTCAGTTCAACGGTCAGATATGCAGCGACGGCCCCGGTGAACGCGGCAACGGAACCGACCGACAGGTCGATGTGCCCGGCGACAATGATCAGCAGCATCCCCAGCGCCAGGATGATGACATGCCCGTTCTGCAGGAAGATGTTGGTGATGTTCGGCGCCTGCAGGAACATCGGTTTGCCCTGCATCGCCACCAGCACCGAAAACAGCGCCACGATGGCGACCAGCGCCAGAAGCATCCCATTTTCGCGCAGGTGTCCGCCGAGAGAGCTTTGCTTGTCAGCCATTCACGCCACCTTCCCTGCGGTCTTGCCATTGTCTCTGACGATCAGCGCCATGATCTTTTCCTGGCTGGCCTCCTCACGGGTCAGCTCACCCACAATCCGGCCTTCGTTCATCACGTAGATGCGGTCGCACATACCCAGAAGCTCGGGCATTTCCGAACTGATCATCAGCACCCCGCGCCCCTGTTCGGCGAGGTCCTTCATGATCGTGTAGATCTCGAACTTCGCGCCCACGTCGATGCCCCGGGTGGGCTCGTCCAGGATCAGCAGCTGCGGCTCGGTGAACAGCCACTTCGACAGAACCACCTTCTGCTGGTTGCCGCCCGACAGGTTCACCACCTTCTGCTGCACGCCGGGGGTGCGGATCGCCAGCTGCTTGCGATAGCCCTCGGCCACCTGCGTCTCACGCCGTTTGTCGAGGATGGAATTCTTCGCGATGCCGAACAGGTTCGCCAGGCTGATGTTCTTCAGGATCGGCTCTTCCAGGATCAGGCCCAGCGCCTTGCGGTCCTCGGTCACGTAAGAGATGCCCGCAGCGATGGCCTTGGTCACGGTCGAGACGTCGACGGGCTTGCCGTTCATCTTCACGGTTCCCGCATGGCCCTTGCCGTAGCTGCGGCCGAAGATCGACATGGCAAGCTCGGTCCGGCCGGTGCCCATCAGACCCGCGATGCCGACGATCTCGCCCTTGCGGACGTTGAGCGAGACGCCCTTGATCATCTGGCGGCCCGCCTGTTCGGGGTGCATGCAAGACCAGCCCTCAACCTCGAACAGCATCTCGCCGGGGTTCGGCGTGCGTTCCGGGTAGCGGTGCGCCATGTCGCGGCCGACCATGTCGCGGATGATGCGGTCTTCCGAGATGTCGGATTTGTTCAGCGTCGAGACTGAAGTGCCGTCGCGGATCACCGTGATCCGGTCAGCGACGCGACCGATTTCGTTCAGCTTGTGGCTGATGATGATCTGCGTCACGCCCTGGGCCTTCAACTCCAGCATCAGGTCCAGCAGACGGTCGGCGTCGGCTTCCTGCAATGCGGCGGTGGGTTCGTCCAGGATCAGCAGGCGCACATTCTTCGACAGGGCCTTGGCGATCTCGATGAGTTGCTGCTTGCCGACGCCCAACTTGCCGACGACGGCGCTGGGGGGTTCGTTGAGACCAACCTGACGGAGGAGCGCGCCGGTTTTCTGCATCGCCAGCGGCCAGGAAATCACGCCGTTTGCGGCGACCTCGTTGCCCATGAACAGGTTCTCGGCAATCGACAACAGCGGGATCAGCGCAAGTTCCTGGTGGATGATGATGATGCCCTTTTCCTCACTGTCGCGGATGCCGCGATTGTGCAGGGGCTGGCCGTCGTAGGTGATATCGCCTTCATAGCTGCCATGCGGATAGACCCCGGACAGGACCTTCATCAGCGTGGATTTCCCCGCGCCGTTCTCGCCGCAGATCGCGTGGATTTCCCCGGCTTCGACCGTGAGGCTGACCCGGTCCAACGCCTTCACGCCTGGGAAGACCTTGGTGATCTCCCGCATTTCCAACAATGTCGACATGTCCCCTCCCGAAAGGGAACCTGCCCGCGCGGGAGCGGCGCGGGCAGGTCCTTCGGATCAGCTTACTGCAGCTGGTCTGCGGTGTAGTAGCCCGAACCAACGAGGATCTCTTCGTAGTTCGAGACGTTCACCGAAACCGGTTCCAGCAGGTGGGACGGAACCACCTTGACGCCGTTGTCGTAGGTTGCGGTGTCGTTGATCTCCGGCTCGCCGCCGGCAAGGACTGCATCGACCATACCCACGGTGACCTTGGCCAGTTCGCGGGTGTCCTTGAAGACGGTCGAATACTGTTCGCCCGCGATCATCGACTTGACCGACGGGATTTCCGCGTCCTGACCGGTAACGATCGGCATCTTCAGATCGCCCGAGCCGTAGCCCACGCCCTTGACCGACGACAGGATGCCGATCGAAAGCCCGTCATAGGGGGACAGCGCGCCGTGCAACGCCTTGTCGCCGTAGTTCGAGGACAGAAGGTTGTCCATCCGGGCCTGAGCGACCGCACCGTCCCAACGCAGGGTGCCGACCACGTCCATTCCCATCTGGCCGGACGGAATTGCGATGTCGCCAGAGTCGATCATCGGCTGCAGAACCGACATCGCGCCGTTGTAGAAGAAGAAGGCGTTGTTGTCGTCCGGCGAGCCGCCGAAGAGTTCGACGTTCCACGGCTTCACGTCGCCGAAGCGCTCTTTCAGGCCCGCAACCAGCGATTCCGCCTGCTGCACACCGACCTTGAAGTTGTCGAAGGTCGCGTAATAGTCGACCGAGCCGGAATCCCGGATCAGGCGGTCATAGGCGATGACCTTGATGCCCTGGGCGGCAGCGTTGTCCAGCGCGTTCGACAGCGTGGTGCCGTCGATAGCCGCGATCACCAGCGCCTTGACGCCCGAGGTGATCATGTTCTCGATCTGGGCAAGCTGGGTCGGGATGTCGTCTTCTGCGTACTGCAGGTCGGCGGTGTAGCCAGCTTCAGTGAAGGCCTTCACCATCGACTCGCCGTCCGAAATCCAGCGCGACGAGGACTTGGTCGGCATGGCGATACCGACGATGCCCTTGTCCTGGGCGAAAAGCGGCATGGCGGACAGCGCTGCAGTAGCGCCGGTAAGGGCCATAAGGCCGCGGCGGGTCAAGATCATCTTGTTTCCTCCCGATGATTCTTCATTTGCATCCGCTTTGGGCGCGCCTTTGCGGTCCCTGCTTACGGACGCGGCGGAGATTGCGCGGGCGACCCATGCATGTCAAATAGGTCTTCCATCTAAAATCATAACATAATCGCCATGAGTCTCACCGCGTCGACCCTTGCACAGCAGTTGCGCCGCCTGAAGCCGGTCCAGTTGCGCCTGCTGGCTGAATTGGCCGAGACCGACGGACTTGGACTTGCGGCAGCGCGGATCGGCATCGCCCAGCCCGCTGCCTCGCGGCTTCTGGCCGAGACAGAGAGCCTTCTGGGTCTGACCCTGCATGAACGCCAGGGCCGCGGGCTCCGGCTGACGGAAGTCGGCCTTTCGCTTGCCCGCCGCGCCGCGCGGATCGAACTGGAACTCGCCGACGCCGCGCGCGAAATGACCGAAGCCGCCACTGGCC
>JBGSVS010000155.1:0-3553 GCA_041752895.1 Tabrizicola sp. | reverse complement strand
GGAATGCGCCCGTCGCCCGATGGGTTCGGCGCCCCGCCCAGCCACCGCGCGGTGTCCATGCCGCCCAGCATGTTGCGCGGCGTGTGGCATTCGCCGCAATGCGCCAGAGCTTCCGCGATATAGCGCCCGCGTGCCGCCGTGGGCGTCAGGTTCCCCGGCAGTGCCCAGTCATCGGAGAGAAACATCAGCTTCCAGACCCCGATCGTGTCGCGGATCGAGAAGGGAAAGCCCAGCTCATGCGGCTGGCTTGGCGTCGGGTCGGCAGGCAGCGTTTTCAGAAAGGCATGAAGGTCAGCGACATCCTGCAGCTCCATCTTCGCGTAAGAGGCATAGGGCAGGGCAGGGTAGTAGTGCACGCCCTCCGGACTGACCCCGCGTGTAATCGCGTTGGCAAGGTCCAGAAGCGTCCAGTTGCCGATCCCATGCTCGTGGTCCTGGCTGATGTTCGGTGCGACGAAGGTGCCGAAATCCGACGGAAACCGTTGCCCGCCCGACAGGACAAGCTGGGCCTCGCCCTCGGCCTTCTCGGCCATGTGGCAGGACGCGCAGCCCGCCGCCCAGAACACCTGCTCCCCCCGCGCCGCATCGCCCGAAAGGTCGGCCAACGCCGCAGCCGCCAGCGGCTTTGGCCGCGCCATGTAGTAGAGACCACCCGCCGCGATCAGGCCCAGAACGACCAGCCAGCGCAAAATCCGCATCATCTGCCTCCGTTTCTGCGACCCCTGCAGAAGCCTACCCGCGAAGCACCCCGCGTCCAATCACGGTTTCTGGCGCAGGTTGTCGACCGTCATCCAGTCCGGCAAGCCGACAAAATACTCGATCCCGACGATCACCAGGCAGATCGCCACCACCCCGAAGATCAGCTTGACCCGGCCCTCGGACGGCGGGTTCTGCACCCAGCGCTTCGCGCGCATCAGCCAATGTAACTGGTTCATTCCGCCCCGCCCTCGGTGAACCGAACCTTGCCGATATAGGGCAGATTCCGGTTTCTCTGCGCAAAATCGATGCCATAGCCCACCACGAACTCGTCGGGGATATCAAAGCCCGTCCAGTCCGCCTTGACCGTCACTTCCCGGCGCGAGGGCTTGTCGAGAAGCGCACAGACCTTTAGCCGAGCAGGCTCCCGCGCCTGCAAAAGGTGAATGACATGATGCAGCGTGAAGCCTGTGTCGACGATGTCCTCGACCAGTAGCACATCGCGCCCCGCGATCTCGCCCCGCAGGTCCTTCAGGATACGCACCTCGCGGCTGGAATGCATCGCGTCGCCATAGCTTGACGCCTCCAGGAAATCGACTTCCACCGGCAGCTCGATCTCGCGCACGAGGTCGGCGATGAACACGAAAGACCCGCGCAGAAGGCCCACAACCACCAGCTTGTCCGTGCCCTTGAAATGCGCCGTGATCTCGCGCGCCAGCGCCTCGACCCGCGCCGCAATCGCCTTGGCGCTGATCATCTGGTCGATCACATAGGGACGGTCAGGCATCTTCGGCTCCGGCGGTTGCACATACTTCCTACCGTTCCTTGCCACAGTTGGCGAGCCGTGTTGTCCCACCCGCTTGATCTTGCAGCGCGCTCGCGCCACATCTTGCGAAAAGCGAAGCCACATGCCCACCCATTCCGAAACCAAACGCCTGCCCTATACCGCCCAGCAGATGTACGATCTGGTGGCCGATGTGGCGTCCTATCCAAAGTTCCTGCCCTGGAACTCGGCCGCCCGCATCCGCTCGCGCACGCCCATCGCCGGAGGGGCCCAAGGCACGGGCGAAGTGATGGAGGCCGACCTCGTCATCAGCTTCAAGGTCTTCCGCGAACGCTTTGGCAGCCGGGTCACGCTCTGGCCCGAGGTGCGGAAGATCGACACCGAATACCTCGACGGCCCGTTCCGTCACATGCGCTCGACCTGGGCCTTCCGCGACATCCCCGGTGGCTGCGAGGTTGATTTCCACGTCGATTTCGAGTTTCGGAATGCCATCCTGCAAGGCATCATCGGGGTCGTCTTCAACGACGCGATGCAGCGCGTGGTCCGCGCCTTTGAACGGCGCGCGGCAGAATTGTATGGGCCTGCGCCGATCTGACCGTAGGGACCGGGTGGCAACGGCGTATCACCTTCGTGAACCGCATGAGGAACCCGATGCTCCGCGCCCTGACCCTGATCCTTGCCATCCTGATCCCGCTTTCCTCCGCCTCTGCCGAGACCGTCCGCCTCGGTGACCGCTGGTATGACATCGTCCTGCCCGCCAACCCCCAGGGCGCGCCGCTGATCCTCGCGCTTCATGGAGGCGGTGGCGACCCTGCACAATTCGCCAGCGCCTCGGGCTTAGGTGCCGCCGCCTCAAGAGCGGGCTATGCCGTGGCCTTCCCCGCAGGCAGCGGGCGGCGCGATGACCGGCTTCTGACCTGGAACGGCGGCTACTGCTGCGGCTCTGCCGCGCGGCAGGGCGTCGATGACCTCGGCTTTCTGAAAGAGGTGATCGCCGATGCCTCCAGCCGCTTCGGGGTGGACGGGACCGGCGTCTACCTCACCGGCATGTCGAACGGCTCGATCTTGTCGGAAACCTTTGCCGCAAAGAACCCTGGCCTTGTGCGCGCGGTGGCCGGGGTGTCGGGCACGATGGATACGGGGCGCACCCGCGTGCAGGGCAGGGTGCCCGCGCTTGTCATCCATGGCACCGCCGACACCATGGTTCCGTATGAAGGCGGCAAGGGCGACACCAGCCTCACCCGCACCGACTTTGCCTCGGTGGCCTCAGTCGTGCAGGCCTTCCTCGCGCCCTGGGGCAAGACCACCACCACGACCCGCAGCATCGACCGACGAGACGATGGCACCTCGGTGACGATCACCGATCACCAGAAGGGCGGCGCTGTCGTCCTGCGGCTGATCACCGTCACGGGCGGCGCGCACCACTGGCCAGGTGGCAGGAAGGCGCGGTTGACGGAAGGCAAGACGCAGGAAATCGACGCCAACACCGAAATCCTGCGCTTCTTTGATCTGCACCGCTGATCCAGCGCCCGATTTTCGCAGAAAATCGGTTCTGCCCCGGGGTCAGGACGTCAGCTCATACGCCCGCTCACCATGGACCGACAGGTCAAGCCCGTTGGTCTCGGTCTCCAGGTCCACCCGCAAGGGTGTGACCAGCGCGACCAGCTTGACCAGCGCAAAGGTCACCACCACGGTCCACAGCCCGACAACCGCCAACCCGCCCAATTGCGCCGCCCAGGTCCCGGCGCCAAAGACCGCGACCATCACCGTCCCGAAGATGCCGCCCACGCCATGCACCGCAAAGACGTCCAGCGTGTCGTCGATCCGCAGCCGGGTGCGGATCAGGCTCACCGCCTCTTGGCACAGGATGCCCGCAACCCCCCCGATCACCAGCGCCTCCACCGGCCCGACGAACCCGCTGGCCGGAGTGATCGACGCCAGCCCGGCAATCGTCCCCGTCACCAGACCGACCAGCGAGGCGCGGCCGAACTTGATCCGCTCCCACAACGCCCACGTCAGGCTGGCCGCCGCCGCCGACAGATGCGTGACCGTCAGCGCCATCGCCGCCGTCCC
>JBGSVS010000154.1:0-6873 GCA_041752895.1 Tabrizicola sp. | reverse complement strand
CCGGCGGGGTCGCTGTCAGGGGGCAACCAGCAAAAGGTGGTGCTGGCCAAATGGCTGGACATTGCGCCCGAAGTGATGCTGCTGGACGATCCGACGCGCGGCGTTGACGTGGGCGCGCGGGAAGAGATCAACCAGCTTTTGCGCAAATCAGCGGCGGCGGGGGCGGTGGTCCTTTATCTGTCCACCGATCTCGAGGAACTGGTCGCGGGTTGCGACCGGGTTCTGGTGTTCTACCGGGGCCAGATCTGCGCCGAGGTTTCGGGGGCCGAACTGACCGCCGCGACCCTGTCGCAGGTGATGAACACCGGGGCCGCCGTGGTGCCCGCCTAGCGCGGGAAGACCCGGCCCTCCATCAATTTGCGCGCCGTGCGGATGGTGCCTGCCCCGCGCACCGATCCGTCGGAGGCGATATCGAGGAACACCTCGGCAGCCCCTGTGGGATGTTCGATGGCAAAGCGGCCGTCTGCGGGGATTGCGGTAAATTCGGATGCGGGACTTTCCGGCAGCAGGCAGGCTGTGGCCACCGAAACCGCTGCAAAAACCCCGACTGAGGCGTGAACCCGTTTGGGAATGAGACTGCGCGTGCTGATCGCACCGCCATGCATCGGGAGCGACACCAGGGTCATCTTCGGCACCGAAGCCTCAGACACGTCGCCAAGGCCCATCAGCGGCCCAGCTTGCAGGCGGATCGCTTCGATCCGGGCTTTCACTGCCTCCATCGCCTCGATCTCGTCGCGCGTCTCGGCCCCTGTCAGGCCGAAATCGGCGGCTCGCATGACGACGATGGGCATCCCGTTGTCGATCAGCGTGCAGTCGACGCCGTCGATCACGTCCCGCGCGCGGCCCGTGGGCAACAGGCTGCCGCACATGCTGCCCGCAATGTTCTGAAACATGAGCCGCACCGGGGCGGCGGTTCCGGGCACGCCGTCAATCGCGGTGTCGCCGTCATAGCTGACACGGCCTGCGGGGGTTTGCACCTCGGCCCGCGCCACCTCACCGGTGTTGACCATGTGGATGCGCACCGGGGTGATGTCGCCTGCAACAGTCACCAGCCCGCGTTCGATAGCGGCGGGGCCGACAGCGGCAAGGATGTTGCCACAGCCTTGGGCATCGCTGACCAAGGGCTGATCGACGAAAACCTGTAGGAAGAGGTAGTCCACATCAGCATCCGGACGGGTCGAAGGCGAAAGGATCGCCACCTTCGAGGTCAAGGGATCGGCCCCCCCGATGCCGTCGATCTGGCGCGGATCGGGGCTGCCCATGATCCGCAACAACAGCGCATCGCGAGTGGCCGGGTCAGCGGGCAGGTCGGCGGCAACGAAATAGGCCCCCTTCGAGGTGCCGCCGCGCATCCAGAGGCAGGGGATGCCGTCAGACATATTTCAGCCCCTTCGCCTCCAGCACCGGGCGCATGTTGTAAAGGTCCAGCCCCAGCACCCCGGCGGCGAGTTTTTCGCGCTTGGCCTCTTCGGCGGCAAGGCGCTTGTTGGCGGCGGCCAGAACCGCCTCGGCTTCGGCCCGCCGTACCACGACCACGCCGTCGTCATCGGCCACGATCACATCGCCCGCCTCGACCGCCTGCCCCGCGCAGACGATGGGCACGTTCACGGAACCGAGCGTTTCCTTGACCGTGCCTTGGGCAGAGACTGCCTTGGACCAGACCGGAAACCCCATCGCCGTCAGGTCACGCACATCGCGCACGCCAGCGTCGATGATGAGCCCCCGGCAGCCACGCGCCATTGCCGATGTCGCCAGAAGATCGCCGAAATAGCCGTTGTCGCAGGGGCTGGTGGGCGCTAGCACCAGCAGATCGCCCGGTTGCAACTGTTCGATGGCGACGTGCAGCATCCAGTTGTCACCCGGCGGGGCGCTGATGGTGACCGCTGACCCGGCCACCAGAGCGCCCGCGTAGATCGGGCGCATGTAACTTTGGAAACAGCCCTTTCGACCCTGCGCCTCGTGCACGGTGGCCACGCCTGCGCGGGCCAAACCGTCGATCACATCCTGCGACACTCGGGAGATGTTCTGAACGACAACGCCCATGTCAGTGGTCCTTCTTCACCGGCGGGGTGCCGTGGGTGTGGAAGCTTTCGATGGTTTTCAGACCCCAGGCCTGGCCCTTCATCCGGTCGGCCTGCGTCCAGATCACCGGCTCCCAGTCTGGGGCCAGGATCAGCCGGGCACCAGAGTTGGCCAGTTCCACCCGGTTGCCTGCGGGCTCCCATACATACAGAAAAAACGTCCCCTGAACGGCGTGCTTGTGCGGGCCGGTTTCGATATGGACGCCGTTTTGCAGGAAGATGTCGGCGGCGCGCAGGATGTCTTCGCGCTGATCTGTGGCATAGGTGACGTGGTGCAGGCGGGCATGGCCACCGCCGTGTTCTTCGGTGCAGGCCAGATCATAGGTCTTGTTGTTCACGGTGAACCAGCAGCCGCCAATCCGGCCATTGTCCAGCTGGATCAGCTCGGTCACCCGCGACCCCAGACAGGTTTCCATGAAGCGGCGGAATTCGGTCACATCCGACGACAGCAGGTTCAGGTGATCCAGCCGCCGGGGGGCCGCTCCGGTAAAGGCACTGGCGGTGTTCTTCAGCGCCGGGGCTTCCGCGCCCCTGGGGGCAAAGCGCACCGTGTTATAGTAGATCTCGAACACATGGCCAAAGGGGTCTTCAAACCGGAAGGCCCGCCCGTGGCTCTGGTCGCCGTCATGCCAGCCGTGGACCTTGTAGCCTGACGCCATGATCGCCTGAACCCGCCGCTCCAGCGCTTGCGTAGACGCGGCGCGATAGGCGATATGGCCGACACCCGTGGTGTGGTGGCGGGTCAGTTTCAGGCTGGCATGTTCATAGTCATCCCAAGCCCGCAGATAGGCGCTGGTATCGTCCTGCCCCGAGAGGGTCAGCCCGTAAACGCGGGTGAAGAAGTCCAGGCTTTCCTCGAACCTGTCGGTGAACATCTCGACATGGCCCAGATGGGCGATGTCGAAGCTGGGGTTGGTTGGAGTGGACATCGGGTTCCTCGCTGATCGTCACTGCGGCGCGGCGAGCATGCCGGCCAGCCAGGCATAGGCCTCTTGCACATCGTAGTTGCCGCTGTGGGGCGTCATCCACGGCAGCCGGAAATCGACGCCGCGCACATCGCCGTCCATCCGCGCCGCAGCCGCAAGTGCCACCTCAACGGCAAACGAGGTATCGCGGTCGATCATGCCGTGGCGGATGTACCAGTGGGGGGCCGCCTTGGCGTCGGTGCCCAGATAGGTGAGCGGGTTGACAAGGCGGGTCTGCACCAGAAGGGCCGCCCCGTCGCCAGCGGTAAAGGCCGCCCAGTCCATGCCGGTGTCATCCGCGCCCGAGCCGTCGCCCGGCACCTCATTGTGATCCCAGCCATAGGCCGAGAAGTTGGCATAGGGCAGGTCGGCCGCCCCGAACAACGAGTTTTCGCCGTTCACGCCCTGATTGCCGGTGTTGGCCGTGCGGTCAAAGGCGGGCACGTTTTTCAGCTCGGAGGTCTGCGCGACAAACCCCAGGAACGCGTCCACATCCAGCGCGGTGACCTTGGCGCCGTCAACCGCAAGCCAGCTATTCGGAACCTCGATCTGCTTTTCCTCGCCGCGCATACGCAGGGTGATCTGGAACATCTCGCCCATCGCCGGAACCGTGCCACCGCTGGCCAGATGCCGCTCAACCTCTCGCGTCACTTCGGCGGCGATGGCGGCTTTCATCGTGTCGGCGGTCAGGGGGGTGCCATCGGCCTGGGTCAGGCCAAGGCCCGCCAGATAGGCCGGATAGGCGGCGGCAAGGTCGACGCTGGCGGCTTGTGCCTGATCGCTCCAATCCTGCTGGGCGGTGTTTTCTGCGCTGCGGATGCCCTGATAGAGCCACTCATAAGCCATGTCTGCATTGCCCAGATCGGTGATCGGACAATAGGCGATGACGGCGAACACGTCGTCGGCAAGGCTGCTGCTGCCATCCGCCGCCACACCCGCTGCGCCGATTTCGGCCAGATAGGGCAGGAAATCGGCGCTGTTGCCGCTGGCGGCCACCGCCGTGGATAGCCCGCCCCCGCCCGAGGTGCCGGTGATGACAATCCGGTCGGCCGACCCCGGCAGGACGGCATCGTTCAGCCGCAGCCAGCGGATCGCCGCCTTGGCATCGACCACCGCTGCAGGGGCCTTGCCCGGCAGGCTGCTATCGGCGGCGACGATGCCCCTACCCCGGCTGCCGATATCGACATAGACATACCCCACCGCCAGCGCCGCCCCCGCCTTGTCGGTGTCACTGTCCGAGACATAAGTGCCACCGTCCTCGATCCCCGCCCGCAACTCGCTGGCAAACCAGCCCGAGTTGTTGACGTTGAGAATCATCGCCGAAGCATCCGTCGCGGTTTCCGGCACAAAGACCACCAGCCGCTGATAGGCCAGAAGGTCCGCCAGGGTTTGCGTTTCGGCTGCATTGGCCGTGCCACCAGGGCCCATGGCGCGCGCAGGCTGTTCGGCAGCCATTGCGACCGGCTTTCCGACATAGACCGCCTCATAGCGCCGCAGCACAAGCGGCTTGCCGTCCAGCGTCACGTTGACCGTGGTAAAACCTGAGGGGTCCAGTGCCAGCGCCTTGTCAAACGCCCCTTCCGCCAAGGCCACCCCGGTTGACAGCCCCATGATGGCCATCACCGACCCCAAAAGCGCGCCTTGCCTGGTCTTCACCATCATCGTCCAGTCTCCCTTGCTATCTCGCGCCCGTCGCGCCCCGCTGAGAAACGGTCTGGCGGGAAAGATCCGTCGCCTAGAGGCTGTCCACCGTGCGCGGAAACACCGATTGGAATCCTTCGGCGTATTTCGAGGCCCGCCCGCCCGACTGCCCGCCCGAGTTGCGCTGGAAGTGGTTGGCGCGGTTTTGCGCGACGCGGGTGTAGAAGTCCCACAGATGCTCTTGCCCCTCCATGCACTCGATCGCGGCGCGCTTCATGTCCCAGACCGGAGTGATGTCGAGGAACGTATCCGGCTTCCAGCCCATCTGCTCGGTCTGGTGCGGTTCGAACAGGTAAAGCTGCGGCGCGCCAAGGATCTTCTGCCCCGGATTGTGCCCCCAAGCCTGCGCGGTAGACCGGCATTCCAGCGTGACCTGTGTCGTATACATGTGATCGGCGTTGTAGGGGTCATACTGGCTGTGGCTCAGCATGAAATCGGGCTGCACGGCGCGCATCACATCGACCAGACGGTCCTTGTCGGCGCGCGTCATCTCCAGCGGGTAATCGCCCAGATCGAAGGTGATCAGGTCATGCACACCCAGCGCCTTGGCCGCTTTCTCCGCCTCGGCCCGGCGGGCCTCCTTTACCTTTTGCAAGGTCATGCCGGGCTGCTTCCACAGCTTGGCGCTTTCGCCACGTTCCCCGAACGACAGGCAGACCACGGTGACATTCATCCCCTGCTGCCCGTGCAGCGCAATCGCACCCCCGCAACGCCAGACGAAATCGGCGGCATGAGCGCTGATGACAAGGGCGGTGCGTTTGGCGGCGGTCATGGTGCGGGCTCCTGCGATTTCCGGCCTCATGTCTTGCGCATGTGTCAGCCGCAGCCAATTCAGAAGCGGCGCAGGGGTGATAAGATCAAGCTATAATGGGTGGAAATGGACGCATCCTTGGACAACAGTCTGCAAGGAACGGAGGGTCCGATGATGCAAGGTAAGTCGGCGGGGATTGCACTGATAGGCTTCGGCGAGGCCGGTCAGGCCTTTGCCAGCGGGTGGCGCGGCATTGACGTGGCGGCCTGCGACCTGCGGTCCGATACTGCGCCCTTGCAGCAGGCCGCTACGCAGCATCATGTCACGCTGACCGCCACACCAGCGCCAGCGGTGTCCGGTGCGCGGGCGGTGTTCTGTCTGGTGACTGCCGATCGGGCCCTTGTCGCCGCGCAATCTGCCGCGCCGCATCTGCCGAAAGGTGCCCTTTGGCTGGACGGCAATTCCTGCGCTCCGGAAACGAAACGTCAGGCGGCCGCGGTGATCGAGGCGGCGGGCGGGCGCTATGTAGACCTTGCCATCATGGCCCCGGTGCACCCGCGCTTGCACCGCACTCCAGGGTTGCTGGCGGGGCCGCATGCAAAGGACGCGATCACCGAACTGACCGATTTGGGCATGGATTGGCGGATGGCGGGCGCAAGTGTCGGGGATGCGTCCACGATCAAGATGCTGCGGTCGGTGATGATCAAGGGGTTCGAGGCGTTAAGCGCCGAGTGTCTGCTTGCCGCCCGCCGTGCCGGGGTGGAAGACGCAGTTCTCGCCTCGCTTCAGGCGTCAGACCCCGGTTGGAACTGGGCCTCGCGCGGGGCCTATAATCTGGAGCGGATCATGGTCCACGGCACCCGCCGGGCGGCCGAGATGCGCGAGGTGGCGGCAACCCTGCGCGACCTTGGCCTGCCGGACCGGATGGCGGCGGCGACCGCCCTTTGGCAGGATCAGATTGCCGCCCTGCACCTTGACGGGGGTGCGGATGATCTGGCGGACCGTGCCGACCGCATCCTTGGGGCATGGTCGTGAAATCCAACCTGCGGCACCTGCGGGTCTTTGCCGCCGTGGTGGAAACCGGGTCGATCACCCGGGCCGCCGAGCGGGCCTTGGTGTCGCAACCTGCCGTGACACAAGCCGTTGCAAAGCTTGAGAACCTTCTAGGGCAGGCCCTGTTGCAACGCACGCCGCAGGCCGTGTTTGCCAGCCCCGCCGGCACGGTTCTGGCCAACCGGATCACCCGCGCCTTCGGCTTCCTTGACCCCGCGCTGACGGACCTTTCGCCGCGTCTGGTGTTGACCGCCACTGCCGCCCAGCTCCAGGCCCTGATAGCCACGCGTGAGGCGGAGAACTTCACCCTTGCCGCCCGCCG
>JBGSVS010000153.1:0-3580 GCA_041752895.1 Tabrizicola sp. | reverse complement strand
CTGCCGCCGCAGGCATCCCGCTGACCCGCCGCCAGCACGCCCAGCGCATCCAGTTCATCACCGCAGCCGATGTCACCGGCAAACTGCCGCCGGGGCTGAACATGGCGGCGCTTTCCGACCCGATGGCCACCACCGTCATCTACATGGGCAAGCGCACCTTTCCGGCACTCGCCGAAGCGCTGATCGCCCATGGCCTGCCTCCCGACACGCCTGCATTGCTGGCCGAGGCCGTTTCGACGCCCGAGCAGCGGCTGATCCGATCCACCGTCGCGGGCCTTGTCCGAACGCTGGCCGAGGAACGCTCCACCCTTCCCGGCCTGATCCTTGTGGGCAATCTGGCGTCCGGCGTCGCGGACTGATCCTGCCCCGTCGCCTTCGACCTTGACCGATGCCCCGCCCAGGCGCACACAGACGGGGCAAGGTGTCCCATCAGGCGCAAAGCGTCGGGACTGAAACGGGAATGAGGAGCGGGCCTACCTGAACAGGGGCCCGTGTCATCAGCCGCCCCCGCGACTGTCAGCGGTGAGCGGGTTCCATAAAGGCCACTGTCCGCAAGGGCGGGAAGGCAGGGAACCCGCCGCGATCCGCCAGCCAGGAGACCGGCCCTGCAAGACAGTGAAACCGCCGTCGGGTGTGACGGACAGGAGGGACAGACATGCATATCGAACCGGGCCTCGTCGACGGGGCCAAAATCGTGCTTAGCTACGCCACGGCTGCTGCCGCTGGTGCCACTGCACTTTACCACGTCACCAGGGCCAGCCGCGAAAGTGGGATTGCCTCGCTTGCCGTCCGGTCGCTGATCGCGACGGTCGGCGTCTTCATCTTCTTCGAGGTGCTGCCGCATTTCCCGGTGGGGGTGTCCGAGGTTCACTTCATCCTCGGCTCGACCTTGTTCCTGATCCTCGGGGCCGGGCCAGCCGCAATCGGACTGGCGCTGGGGCTTCTGATCCAGGGCCTTTTCTTCGCGCCGTTCGACCTGCCACAATACGGGATGAATCTGACCACGCTTCTGGTGCCGCTCTTTGCGCTGCACGAACTCGCCAAGCGCGTCATTGCGCCAGGGACGGCCTATGTCGACCTCGAATACAAGCAGGTGCTGGCGCTTTCGACGGTCTATCAGGGCGGGGTCGTCGCCTGGGTGGCGTTCTGGGCGGTCTACGGCGCGGGCTTTGGCGCGGCGAACCTTGCAGCCATCGGCACCTTTGGCGTGGCCTACATGGCCGTCGTCATCATCGAGCCGCTGGCCGATCTTGCCGTTCTGGCTGGGGCCAAGGCCCTGAAGGGCAAGGGCTCGCCCCTTGTGACCCCACGCCTCTACGCGGCCTGAAATCCATTGGCGCGGCCTTGGCCCCAAGGCCGCGCTTCTGCTAAAGCCCATGCCCATGACCACGCTTCACCTCATCGGCATCGGCACCGGCAACCCGGACCATGTTACCGGGCAGGCCATCAAGGCGCTGAACGGGGCCGACCTGATCCTGATCCCCCGGAAGGGCGAGGCGAAGTCGGATCTGGCCGAGGTGCGCGAGCTGATCCTGTCCCGCGTCCTGAGCCTCGACGTTCCCATCGCCACCTATGACGTGCCGCAAAGGGCCGATCAGGATGACTACCTTGGCGCGGTGAACGACTGGCACGATGCTATCGCCCGGGTCTGGGCCGAGGCCATTGCCGCCCATCCCGGTGCATCTGACGTCGCCCTCATGGTCTGGGGCGACCCGTCGCTTTACGACAGCACCTTGCGCATCGCAGCCCGGCTGACGGGTGTCAGCGTCAGGGTCGTCCCCGGCATCACCAGCCTGCAGGCCCTGACCGCAGCACATACCATCCCGCTGAACACGCTTGCCGCACCCGTGACCATCACCACGGGCCGCCAACTGCGCGATCACGGCTGGCCTGCGGGCACGACGACCTTTGCAGTGATGCTGGACAAGGGCGGGGCCTTCACGACCCTTGACCCCACCGACATGCACATCTGGTGGGGCGCCTATGTGGGCATGCCCGAAGAGACGCTGATCGCCTGGCCGCTGGCCGAAGTGTCCGACCAGATCCTTGCCACGCGGTCGCGCCTGCGCGCCGAACATGGCTGGATCATGGACATCTATCTGCTGCGCCGAGGCGGGGATGTCTGACCTGATCCGCCGGGCGCTTCCCGTCTATGGCCTGCCCGAGGACACGCCTCTTGCCCTCCTCAACCGGTCCGAAAACGAAACCTGGCGCGCCGGGCCTGTTGTCCTGCGCCTTCACCGCGAGGGCTACCATTCGAAACCCGAGATCGCCTCGGAGCTTTCCTGGCTGACCGCGCTGCAGGACCTGCCCGGGCTGAACTCCGTCCGTCCGGTCGCTGGCGCGCAGGGATTGGTGACCGAACTGGACGGCCGCTACCTGGTCGGCTTCGCTCCGATCACCGGCCAGGAACTGCAACCCGGCGACGACCTTTTCCGCTGGTTCGCACCCTTGGGGGAAATCACCGCCCGCCTGCACTTGCACTCCCGGCAATGGACCCCGCCCGAAGGCTTTACCCGCAAGCGCTGGGACGTGGAGACGATCCTTGGCCCCCAACCGCATTGGGGCGACTGGCGGCAGGCACAGGGGCTTGACCGGCAGGGTGAGGAGATTCTGGCCCGCGCGACAGTGGCACTGGCAACGCGGCTGCAATCCTACGGCACCGGACCCGAGACATTCGGCCTGATCCACGCCGACCTGCGCCTTGCGAACCTGATGGTGGACGGCGACCGCCTGACCGCCATCGACTTCGACGACTGCGGCTTTGGCTGGTGGGCCTATGATCTGGCGTCCGCGCTGAGTTTCATCGAGACCGACCCGCGCCTGCCCGAGTTGATCGCCGCCTGGACCCGGGGCTATACCCGCATCGCGACTTTGCGCGCCGAAGACCGCGAGATCATCCCCTCGCTGATCTTCCTGCGCCGTGTGCTGCTGACCGCCTGGCTTGCGACGCGGGCCGACAGCGACACCGCTCAAACCCTGGGAGGGCTGACCTATACCGAGGGCACCCTTGACCTTGCAGAGCGTTACCTGGCGGACGGCCTAAGATTTTTTGTCGAAAAATCTTAGGCTTGGACTATTCCTTCAACAGAAGGAACAACGCAAGCACCGTCATCGCCACGCCGACCAGCACCAGCCCGGGCTGCATCAGGCCGTGCAAAGCGACCTCCCACAAAGCCACCCAGCTGGGCACCAGATAGGTATAGGCCATCACCTTCGCCGCAGGCAGCCGCAGCGAGGCGTATTGCAGCAGAACGAAGGTCAGCGCACTGGCCGCCACGGCCACATACACCAGTGTCACCCAGACCACCCCCGGCAGCGCCGCCCAGTCGGTCGCGACCACGGCAGGCCAGGCGTAAAGCGCCAGCAGCACGGTCCCCGCGACCATCATCCCGAAGGTGAAGACCACGGCAGGCTCGCCCCGGTTCAGCTTGCGCACCAGCGGTGCGTAGGCGGCATGGGCAATGCAGCCGACGAAGTAGATCACTTCGCCCCGCCCGACCTGGAACGCCAGCAGCGCCGCAAGGTCTGCCCGGAAGATCACCCACAGCGCCCCGGCCCCGCCGATCGCCAGCGCCAC
>JBGSVS010000152.1:0-6973 GCA_041752895.1 Tabrizicola sp. | reverse complement strand
TCCTGAGCGCCCCCGCCATCAGGATGCCGGGGCGGTCGTTGTTCGGGAAGGCGATGGACCGTTCCAGGGCTCCGGTGGCGAGGATCGCCCGGCGCGCCACGATCCGCCAGAAGCATTCGCGCGGCAGGTTCGGCCGCGCGGGCTTGTGCAGCCCCACCCGCTCCAGCGCGCCATAGGTGCCGTGGTCATAGGCCCCCGTCACAGTGGTCCGCGCCATGATCCGCACATTGGGCAGCGCGGTAAGTTCGGCCAGCACCGACGCAACCCACTCCCCCGCAGGAAGCCCGCCAATGGTCCCGCCATCCGACAGAAGCCGCCCGCCCAGCGCATGACTCTCCTCGCACAGGATCACATCTGCGCCCGCCCGCCCCGCCGTCAGCGCCGCCATCAGGCCCGAGGGCCCCGACCCGATCACCAGCACATCGCAGAACGCAAAGGCCTTCTCGTAAGTCCCAAGGTCATGCTTGCCCGACAGGCTGCCAAGGCCCGCCGCCCGCCGGATGATCGGCTCATACAAGCCTTCCCAAAAGGCGCGTGGCCACATGAAGGTCTTGTAGTAGAACCCGGCGCTGAGGAACGGCGAAAGGTAGTCGTTCACCGCCATCAGGTCGAACCGCAGCGACCCCAACCGGTTCTGGCTTTGCGCGTTCAGCCCCTCGAATACCTCCTGCACTGTCGCCCGCACATTCGGCGTCTGGTTCGTTGCCCCCACGACCTCGACCAGCGCATTCGGCTCCTCCGAACCAGCCGTCAGCACACCCCGGGGCCGGTGATACTTGAACGACCGCCCCACCAGCCGGACATCATTGGCCAGCAAAGCCGAGGCCAGCGTGTCGCCCTTGTAGCCTGCATAATCCTTCCCGTCGAAACGGAAGCGGACCGGTTTCGTCCGGTCGATGAGGCCCTTGCCGTCGATCCTCATGCCTTGCGCTCCGCTACCAGTTCGACGCCCGAAATCTCATGCGTCACCGTGTTCCGCGTGACCAGCAGCCACTGCGCACAGCCAGCCTCGTGATACCAGAGGTCCTTTGTCACCCCCGCCGGATTGTCCCGCAGATGCAGGTAGTTGTCCCACTCCACCAAGGGCGCGCCATCCGAGGGCTGGTGCAGATAATCCTCCGCCCCGTAATAGTAGAACTCCCGCCGGTCGCGTTCACCGCAAAGGGGGCATGTCAGCCGCATCAGGGGGCCTCGCAGTTGTCGAAGGAAACATGTACCGCTCTGGGAAAACCCGACCTCTCATTGACATCTTCCCCTGCGTTCAGCCGGAATTTGACCAAGAAATAGAAAGGTTCATCTGACCGATCCAATTCAAGCCACGATTTTTCTTGGCAGATTTCGTTCCTAAGCACCTCTGAGAAGAGGTCGGCCTTCATCGAAAACTCCTCACCATTTCGACCAAGCTCCCTAAAGTAGGCGCTGTCAAACAAAGCCAGCTCGTAATCGTATGTTACTGATACTACTGTTCTTTGGTCTTCAGCTTCGACAGTTATTCGCGGTGGCGCTTGAGTGATTTTCGGTCGAGGGCGACCAGACGCATCGAAGGCTTTTGTGAAAGCCGCTAGCACTGCGCAGTCAGGCCTGAACTTTGATACGCCGTACTCTGCGTGACTTATGCAGACTTCAGCGGCGACTGGTGTCGTTGCCAGCAATGCCGCGACGAAGGCGCAGAGCTTCAATCGGTACATCCCGCCCCCCTCAATGCAGGTTATGCTGGCTGCCGGTGCCTTCTTCGTCCAGAAGATGCCCCGTCGCAAAGCGGTCCAGCCGGAACTTGGCGGCGACCTCGTGCGGCTCGCCGGTCGCCATCAGATGCGCCATGCACCAGCCTGATGCGGGCACCGCCTTGAACCCCCCGTAGTTCCAGCCGCAGTCGATGAAGAGCCCGTCGATATGAGTCTTGTCGATGATCGGGGAGCCGTCCGGCGACATGTCCATGATCCCGCCCCAGGACCGCAGCACCTTGGCCCGCCCGATCATCGGCATGAGGGTCATCCCCGCTTCCATCACATGCTCGACCATCGGCAGGTTCCCCCGCGCGGCGTAGCTCGCGTAGAAATCCAGATCGCCCCCGAACACCAGCCCCCCCTTGTCCGACTGGCTGATATAGAAGTGCCCCATCCCGAAGCTGATCACATGGTTGATCACCGGCTTCAGCCCCTCGGTCACGAAGGCCTGCAACACATGGCTCTCAATCGGCAACCGCATCCCCGCCATCGCCGCGACCTGAGACGACCGCCCCGCCACCACGATCCCCACCTTCTTCGCCCTAATCGCCCCCCGCGTCGTCTGCACGCCGCGAACAACCCCACCCTCGATGTCGATCCCTGTGACTTCGCAGTTCTGGATCAGATCCACCCCGCGCTGGTCCGCCCCCCGCGCATAGCCCCAGGCCACCGCGTCATGCCGGGCACTCCCCCCGCGCGGGTGCAGCAAACCGCCATAGATCGGGAACCGCGTGTTGTCGAAATCGAGATACGGCAGATGCTCCCGCACCCCCTCCCGGTCCAGCAGGATCGCGTCATCCCCCTGATTTATCATCGCATTCCCGCGCCGCACAAAGGCATCCCGCTGCCCGTCGGAATGGAACAGGTTGATCAGCCCCCGCTGCGAATGCATCACGTTGTAGTTGAGGTCGGCCTCCAGCCCCTCCCACAGCTTCAAACTGTGCGAATAGAACTCTGAATTCCCCGGCAGGAAGTAGTTGGCCCGCACGATGGTCGTGTTCCGCCCGATGTTGCCGGAGCCGAGATACCCCTTCTCCAGCACTGCGACATTGGTGATGCCGTGGTTCTTGGCCAGGTAATAGGCCGTCGACAGCCCGTGCCCGCCGCCACCGATGATGATAACATCGTACTCCGCCTTCGGCGCCGGATCGCGCCAGGCGGTGGTCCAGCCCTTGTTGCCGAACAACCCCTCGGTGATGACCTTCAGGCCGGAATAGCGCATGGGCGAACCTCTCGTGTCGCGGGCATAAGACCGGCACACGAAAGGTTATTCAAGACCGCGCGGCGACTTCCTTGGCCGTGGGCGACATCACATGTCGGAGACGGCATTTTCCGCACTGCTCCCCAGCCCCATCGCCTGCGCGATCAGCCGGGCGTCGGGTTCGGGGATCTCGAACAGGCCCCAGCGGAACGGCTGACCCCAGTTGGCGCGCCCGGCGGTAAAGGACAGCAGCGGCAAAAGCGGTGCAATCGCAGCCTCTTGCGCATCGTCCCAGATCACGTCGCGCCGGTAAGGCGTGAAGCCTTCGCCCATCACGCCCTGATAGATCTCTCGGTCCGCCACGGTGCCGTGCGCCACAAAAGCCTGCAGGCGGTCCTTGCCGCCAAAGGTCCGGGTCGGGGCGTAATAGATCACCCGGTCGCCCGGCAGCATGCGGCGCAGCGGGGCGGCCTTGCCGTAGTTGACCTGGCAGAACCCCTGCGCCCGGCCGATGGCCACATGGTTGGCCGAGGCGACAGCGATCCAGAACTTTGCCGGGCGGGACGGTGTTGACATCGAGCTCTCCTTTGACAGAGCCAACCTCTACCCCGTGCCTCCTGACAGATCTTGTCAGCAGCCTACAGCCCCTTCGACCGGTAGGTCGCCGCGACCCGGCTTATCGACACGATATAGGCCGCGACGCGCAAATCCTCGACATCCTGCCGCGAATGCCAAACCTCGCGCATCGCCTGATAGGCGGTGCGCATCGTGTCATCAAGGCCGGACCGCACCAGCGCCAGCTCGTCCGATCCGGTCAGGAAGCGCTCCTTGAAGTCCTCGGTCAGCGACCAGCCCAGACCCTTGTCCGACGACAGGCGCTCCAACTCCTCGACCAGCAGCCGCGACCGCGCTTCCTCGGCCCGGCGCTGCATCCGGCCAAAGCGGATGTGGCTTAGGTTTTTCACCCATTCGAAATACGAAACCGTCACACCGCCCGCATTGGCATACATGTCGGGGATGATGACGATGCCCTTCTTCCGCAAGATTTCGTCCGCGCCATAGGTGATTGGCCCGTTCGCCGCCTCGATGATCAGGGGGGCCTTGATCCTTTCCGCATTGCCCAGATGGATCACCCCCTCCATCGCCGCCGGGATGAGGATGTCGCAGGCCTCTTCCAGCACCGCCCCGCCGTCGACCAGATGAGTGGCCTTCGGATAGGCGGCCAGAAGACCGTCATGCCGGTTCATCCACTGGCGCACATCCTCGACGTCCAGGCCCTTGGGATCCAGAAGCGCCCCGTCGCGTTCAATCACCGCGATGACCTTGCAGCCGTCCTCCTCGCTCAGGAACTTGGCCGCGTGATAGCCCACATTGCCCAGGCCCTGCACGATCACCCGCTTGCCTTCAAGGCCCCCGGTCAGCCCCGCCTTGGCCGCATCCTCCTTGTGCCGGAAGAACTCGCGCAGCGCATATTGCACGCCGCGCCCCGTCGCCTCCACGCGCCCCTGTATCCCCCCCGCATGCGGAGGCTTCCCCGTCACGCAGGCCTTGGCGTTGATATCCGTCGTGTTCATCCGCGCATACTGGTCGGCGATCCAGGCCATCTCGCGCTCGCCCGTGCCCATGTCGGGCGCCGGCACGTTCTGCGCGGGGTGGATCAGGTCGCGCTTGATCAGCTCATAGGCAAAGCGGCGGGTGATCTGCTCCAGCTCATGCTCGTCCCATTGCCGCGGATCGATGCACAATCCGCCTTTCGATCCGCCAAACGGCGTTTCCACCAACGCGCATTTGTAGGTCATCAGCGCGGCCAGCGCCTCGACCTCGTCCTGGTTCACTGACAGAGCAAAGCGGATGCCGCCCTTGACCGGCTCCATGTGTTCCGAATGCACCGACCGGTAGCCGGTGAAGGTTTCGATCTTGCCGCGCAGTCGGACCCCGAAGCGCACCGTGTAGGTCGAGTTGCAGACCCGGATCTTCTGCTCCAGGCCCGGGCTCAGATCCATCAATTTCGCGGCACGGTTGAACATAAGATCAACGGACTCGCGGAAACTTGGCTCTCCGGCGTGGTTCATTCTGTCCTCCCAAACAGGCCGCGCCTCCCGCGTCGGCCTGGTCAGACTACGTCCGGCCAAGGGCCGGAGGGAACCCCGAAAGCGGCATTCCGCTGACGCCCCCGGTCGGCAGGTCGTCGGCAGGTCGCCGCCGGTCCGCCCGCGAATCGGGCAGTGTGCGAAATCCTTACGAGGGGGTGAACGACCCGGGAATTTTTCTCGATCCCGATCCAACCGTGTCGATAACCCTAGATTGTTTCCTGATTGTGGCAGGTGCGCTGGGGAGTCTCTGGATTTGCCTTACTTCTGCCCGAACTTGTGCCTAACTCCCACGTTGGGGTCCGTCGATTTCGGCGGAAGGCTGCTAGTATGGATCGTGACATGTTTGACAAAGCTGCCAAGCGTTCAATTAACGCCCGTCTTCGCCAGAAGCTGTCCGAGTTCCGCTCGGATGAAAGCGGCGCAATCGCCATTTTCGTGCTGTTGCTCTTTGTGATGATGCTTTACACTGGCGGCATCGCCGTCGACGTCATGCGCTCGGAAATGCGGCGCGTGGCCTACCAGCAGACCGCCGACCGTGCGGTGCTTGCCGCGACGAACGTGGTCCTTCCTCCGGAACAGTCGCCAGAGTCGGTTTGCATGAGCTGGTGGGAAAAAAGCGACGTTGGCCAGCATCCGGACGAGTTGACCGTCGACAACTTCACGCCGCTCTGCACCGGCCTCGCGACCACCAGCTCGCGCAAGACGGAGTTCGCCGGGTCGGTCCGGTCCTACAACTGGTTCATGCACATGCTGAACCAGCCCTACTTCGACATTCCGGTCGAAACCGCCGCCCAGCAGGGCGTGTCGAAGATCGAAGTTATCATGGTGCTCGACATCACCGGTTCGATGGCCCAGGCCTCGGGCACGACCACCAAGATCGAGGCCCTGCGCGAGGCGGCCACGAACTTCGTCAACATCCTGAAATACAATCGTGATGCCAACGGCAACATCACGACCACGAAAGATCCGAACAACCTGATCTCGATCGGGATGGTGCCCTATGCGTCGAACGTGAACATCCCCGTTGCGTTGCGCGAAGAGTTCACGGTGTCGAACCTGTCGTGGTGGAATGCGCAGCCGAACCAGGGCGTGCCCAATCACAACTGCTTCGAGATCGATCCCTCTACGTTTGATCAGACAGAGCTGTCCACGACCTCCCCGATCCCCATGGCGGCTGTCACAAACGTCAACAAGGGCAATCCTGGCAAGGCAGTAACGCTTCCCGGGTCCGCGACCACGAACGGCGCCAATGGCGGTGTCGTCAATATTGGTCCGGTAGCCGCGACCGCCACCGTCTACAACTCCTCGTCGATCATGTGCAACAACGGGGATGATCCCGCGACGGGTGCCGACGAATCCGAGACAAACCTCGTGGTGCTCCCCTCGACCAGTATCGACAACATCAAGACGCGGATCGCTGCGCTGAAGCCCAAGGGCAACACGTCGATTGCCGTCGGGATGCGTTGGGGCACCGCGCTGATCGACGACTCGGCCCGGGACATCTACACGAACCTGATCAGCGAAGGCGCAATGGCCGGACGTCCGGCGGACAACGGCGACAACGAAACCCGCAAGATCATCGTCGTGATGACCGACGGCAACCATGTGTCCAGCCGACATGTTCGGGACGCCTACAAGACCGGCCTTTCGCCGATCTTCCGTGGCGCAGATGGCAGGTTCGCAATCCACTTCACCGACGGTGGGCCTGCCTTTACCGGCGGCCTGCGCCCCGGGATCAACCCCACCGGCAACCCTGCGAACTCCTGCTCTGGCTGGTCCCTCGCCGACACCGTCGTGAATGGTGTCACAGTCCGGCGCGACTTCTTCGTGCCGCACCTGAAGGCCAATTCTGTTCGTAGGACAAACAATCCCACCCGCCCGGAAGGCAACGGCAACGGCACCACAGTCGCGGGCGGCTGCGACACGCGCGCCTGGCTGGCCAGCCCGGAATG
>JBGSVS010000151.1:0-13548 GCA_041752895.1 Tabrizicola sp. | reverse complement strand
GAAGGCGGCGACGGGGCCGATGGGTTCGCGGACCACGAACTGCTGCACGGGCGGATCGGTCGGGACGATGCGGCCATACATCCGCGAAATCTCGGCCTGATCCCAGTCGAGGAAACTGGCGGCGCGTTCGATCTCGCCCCGAACTTCAGCCAGCGGACGACCGGATTCGCGCACGAAGATCGGAGCGATGGCCTCGGCCCGTTCACGCACCAGCGCCGCCGCCCGCCGCATGATGGCGGCACGGGCGGAGGGGGCGGTGTTGCGCCAGACCTCAAAGCCCTTGGCGGCGGCCGTCAGGGCGTTCTGCAAGTCTTGCCTGGACGCCCTAGGCACTGAGCCAAGGATCGTCTCGTCGGCGGGATTTTCCACCGGACACAAGGTCGGGCGGTCATGGATCCATTGGCCGTCGATCAGCAGGCCGATGCGGGGATAGGCGGTCATGGTGGGTCCAGTTCCGGGGCGTGCGCTTCGGGCAGGCCAAGTTCAAAGGCGTTAAGCGTGAGGGCGACGAGGCAGTAGTAGCCAAGCAGGGCCACCAGATCGACCATGCCTTTCTGCCCTAGAACCGCGACGCCATGGGCGTAAAGCGGATCATCAAGCTTGGTCTGTCGCAGCAGCGTCGTAGCGACGGCAAAGACGGTCTCCTCGCCCGGATCGCGGAGGTGGGGTGCCGGGTTCCGCGCTGCGATGTCGGCGATGGTCTGCTGATCCACGCCCGCCGCGAGGGCCAGACGTTTGTGCGCCGTCCATTCGTAGTGCGAGGTCCAATGCCGGGCGCAGACGAGGATGGCGATCTCGGTCAAGGCGGGCGACAGGTCGGTGTCAAAGCGCAACAATTCGCCAAGACGCTGGGCGCGGCGGGCGAGTTCGGGGTTGTGCAGCCAGCCGACCATCGGACCCGGAACGCGGCCGCGCTTGCCCGAGACAGCCTCGGCCATCACCTCGGCCTGTGCGGGCGTTGGGTCTTCGGGCAGCGACAGCCGTACCATCAGCCAAGGCCCAGGATCTTGCGCGCCTCGGACGGTGAGGCGGGTTCGGCCCCGATCTCGCGGATGATGCGGGCTGCGCGAGCAACCATTGGGGCGTTGCCTTCGGCCAGAACGCCCCTAGCCATGTAGAGGCTGTCTTCCAGCCCGACGCGGACATGGCCGCCGTTGACCACCGACATGGCGACGGCAGGAAAGTGCTGCGCGCCGACGCCGAAGGCGGACCAGTTCGCATTTGCGGGCAGCATCGCCTTCATCGCGGCCATCGCTTCTGGTGTTGCAGGTGCGCCCCATGGCACGCCAAGGCACAGCTGAAAATAGGGCGGATCGGCGAAAAGACCCTTGGCATACAGGTGCTTTGCCAGTTCGACGTGGCCCAGATCGAACACCTCTAGTTCCGGCTTCACCCCGGCAGCACGGACGGCCTCGGCAATACGGGTGATGTGGTCGGGCGTGTTGACGAAGGCATGCTTGCCGAAATTCATCGTCGCCACATCGAGGCTGCAAACCTCGGGCTTGAGGTCCAGGACATGAGTCATGCGGTCCTCCGGGCTTGCCATGCCGGGGGAGGCGTTGCGGTTGGGGTCGCCCTCGTCCGGCGAGAACCGAGCGCCGATGCCAGTGGTCAGGTTCAGGATCACCTCGGTTTTTGCCGCACGGATGCGTTCGACGACCTTGCGATACAGGTCGATGTCGCGGCTTGGCCCGCCCGTTTCGGGGTTGCGGACGTGGATATGCACCACCGCTGCACCGGCTGCATGGGCAGCCAGAGCATCGTCGGCGATCTGATCAGGGGTGACGGGCACAAAGCGGCTTTGCCCCGTGGTGTCGCCTGATCCGGTGACGGCGCAGCTGATGATGACGGGGCGGCTCATGTCAGTCCTCTCGGGCGTATTGGTTCACGCTTGGCGGGCGGCGGTCATGCCGCCGTCAACTACAAGCTGCGTCGCGTTGATGTAACGGGCCTCGTCGCTGGCCAGGAACGCGACGGCATGGGCCACATCCCAGGCATCGCCCATGAAGCCCATCGGCACAGCGGCATGGCGTTTTGCGATCAGGGCTTCGGCATCGGCAGCGCCCAGTTGCGCGACCAGCCGATGTTCGACCAGGGGGGTGTGCATCGAACCCGGGATCACCGTGTTCACCCGGACGCCCTTTCGTATATAGGCGATGGCGGTGGACCGGCCAAAGGCCACCAGCCCAGCCTTTGCCGCTGCATATCCCGCGCTGACGCGGCCCCCCAGCTGAAAGGTCATCGCCCCAACGCTGCCGATGTTGACGATTGCGCCGCCTTTGCCGGTACCGTGGAACTGCCGCTCCATCACCGGAAGCACGTGCTTGCAGCCAAGGAAGGCGGTGGTCAGGTTCAGGTCCAGCTGCGCCTGCCAAACCTCTTCGGGCATCGAGATCGGATCACCCGGCGCGCTGCCGCCGACATTGTTCACCAGAACGTCGATCCGTCCGAACCGCGAGAGGCAATCCGACACCGCCTGCGCCACGGCGGCACTGTCGGTCATGTTGCAGGTCAGCGGCAGCCATCGGTCGGCCAGACCCTCATCTTCGAAGATACGAGTTGTGCCCGCCAGCGCCTCGGCCTGCAGGTCCACCCCGCAGACCATCGCGCCCTGCCGCGCCAGTAGGACGGCGGTCGCCTTGCCGTTGCCCCAGCCGTCTCCGACCGAACCTGCACCCGTGACGAAGGCGACCTTGCCTGTGAAATCCAGCATCTCAGCTGACCAGCCCGATTTCCCGGACCTTGATCCCCATGGCGATGAAATGGGAATAGATGCGGCAATGGGCAAAGCCGCCACCGGTGAACCACAGGCCCGGCTGCGGGGTGGCCACGAACATATTGGCAATCTCGCCGTTTGCGCCGATACCCCAGATCTGTCCCATGCGGTCGGCAACGCCGTCGCCCAGCATCTCGCGCACCACGTTTTCCTGCGACTGGTAGCCGGTGGCGAGGACGATCAGGTCGGCCTCTGCAATCGAGCCATCCTTCATCCGCAGACCGGTTTCGACGTAGATATCGGTATCCTCATGCTGGATCAGCCCGATCTCGCCCGCGACGATCAGCTCCGAGCAGCCGCAGTTCAGGTAATAGCCCCCGTGGCGGCGGCGGAATTTCATCTGGTGGCCGGTGTTGTCATCGCCCCAGTCCAGCTTGAACCCGCGCGCTTCAAGGCCATTCAGCAGGTCCTTGTCGATCTCTTTCATCCGCGTCACAGCGGCCTGATAGGATCTGACCAGCAGGGGATAGGATGAGGCTGCGGCGATCAGGTCGCAGTCTTCCAGGGGCAGGTCCTCTTCATAGTAGACCGAATGGACCAGACCAGCGGCCTTGACGCTGGCAATGGTGGCCGATCCGCGCTGGATCATCGTGACCTGCGCGCCATGCCCGTGCAGGTCCTGCGCCACATCATGTGCCGAGGTTCCGACACCGACGACCAGCACCTTCTTGCCCGTCCACATCGCCCCTTCGCGGTAATCATGGGTGTGGATGATCGTGCCCATGAAGCGGTCCAGCCCCGGCAGTTTTGCCTTCAGCGGACGCCCCGCCACACCGTTCGCCATGATCAGATGGCGGGGGTGCATCGCCCGTTCGGTCCAATCGGAACGGCGCAGGCGCACGGTCCAGTGGCCTGCTGCATCGTCGTAGTCCGCCCCAAGGAAGGTGGTGTTGTTCCAGACGTTGCACTCCATCGCCCAGGCATAGGTTTCCAGCCAACCAGCGATCATGTCCTTGGGCAGATACTTCGGCCAATTCGGCGGCCAAGGCAGGTAGGGCATGTGGTTTAGCTTGACCTGATTGTGCAGGGCCAGGCTGTGATAGCGTTCGCGCCAGATGTCGCCCACACGGTCCCGCATGTCGACCAGCAAAGTATCGACGCCCAGAAGCCCAAGCCGCGCTGCGATGGCAAGCCCTGCCTGTCCCGCGCCGACGATCAGGACGGCGGGGTCGTGGTCGGCGTAAGCCTGTGCCTTGCGGCGACGGTCAGACCAGTTGTCGCCGCCGAAGGTGCGACTGTAAGCCGATCCGGTGGGGCGGCGCTGGCCGATCGGCTCTTCATGGCCTTTCAATGCGTCAAGCTGGGTGGCGATGACCCAGGCCCTGTCCGGCTCGTCCGCGACAAGGCGCAACAGGCCGCTGCAGCGGGCGGTTTCGGTCTCGAACGTAAAGAACGCCTCGATCGTCGGCACCCCGTGACGCATCACGCGGCGGGGTGCAGTGCGGTCCTCGGCAAGACGGAAGGTGCGGGCCTTGATCGTGGGTTGCGTGCGGACCAGATCGGCGACGGTCTGATCCAGCGTATCATGCGGGGTGATCGTCCAGGTGAACGCCATCAGGTCGCGCCAATGCGTCTCACGTTGCCAGAACACACGGGTAAGGGCGGCAGTGGTGCCCGCAGCCATGGCAGCTTCGAAGGACGCAAGCCAAGTGACGACGGCCTGCGCTTCGGACCGCGACCCGACACTGATCTCGTTCATCGAACTTCTCCTCCCGACGGTCTGTGTCACCTTAGGGAGGATGGGCGACCTGAAATACCGGACCGAAAGGGAAGCATCTTGGCATGGAACGCAAAAGTGGGAGGGTTGACGGAAACCCTTGTCCTGCCGATGACAGGAAGGGCAACAGCGGAGGGCGCGCCATGCGGCTTTACTACCAGACGCTCGGCATGTCGCGCGGGTCGAAATCGGGGCATTACGGCCAGCTTCTGCGCTGGGTGATCGAACGGGCGGGGGCGGCGGGGACACAGATCGACGTCTTTGGTCTGGCCCCGCATCGGGCGGTGGCGGACCAGTATCGGTATCTGGAATTTCTCGACACGTCCGAAGTGATCGAGAACGGGTTGCAGGCCCAGGCGGATGGCTATGACGCCTTTCTGATCGGCAACTTCTTTCAGCCCGGCCTGCATGAGTTGCGCGAGCTCTTGACGATCCCCGTGCTTGGTCTGGCCGAAAGTTCGGTCTCGATGGCGTGTCTGATGGGGCCCACATTCTCGCTGATCAACGTGAACCCAAAGTTTAACCGCCGGATCGTGGACGGGATCACCCTGCAGGGGTTGGCCGGGCGGATGGTGTCGGTCGAGATGATGACGGTGGAACGTCCGGGCGTGTTCGACCTTGCGCTGCAGGACGAAGCCGTGCGCGACGGGATCGTTTCGCAGTTCCGCGATACCGCGAAGAGGGCTCTGGACAAAGGGGCCGAGGTTCTGGTGCCCGCGGGCGGCAGTCTGATGGCGGCGCTGTTGCAGGCGGGCGTGCAAGAAGTTGAGGGTGCGCCGGTTCTGGATGGGATCACTGCGCTAGTAAAGACGGGCGAGATGGCGGTGCAGATGAAGGCGCTGACTGGCACCTTCACATCCAAGCGCCTGACTTATGCGCCGCCAAAGGGCAAGTTGCTGGCAGATGCGCGCGCATCCTACGGCGCGCATATCTATCCCGGGGCGGACTAGCCTTCGAACCCGACGGTCAGGATGCCCAGCGTTGTGGCGGGTCCGTGCCCGCGCATCGCCTCTTGCACCAGCGACAGGGCCAGACCCGGCAAGAAGAAGGGCGTGCCGAGTGTCGCCGACAGTGCAGAAAGCTGCGAAAGGGCTGCGGAAGCCTCGCCCAACGTGACAGGCAGTACTGGAACGGTGTCCCTGGCGAGTGCGGGAAGTATCAGGTCAGACACTGCGCACCAGGCGGAGCCTATGTTCAGGATGCGCGCCATTTCGGACGGTTTCAGGCCAAAGCGGCGGCCCATCGCCACGCATTCGCTGACGGCGATCACGTTGCCCACCATGGTGCCGGTTTCAAGCAGCGCCAGCAGGTCCGGATTGGCGGCGCCGTCACCTCTCCATTCGACGCCCGCCAGCCTGCCGGTCAGGGTGATGATCTCGTCAAGCTTCGCGTCCTCGCCCAGAAGCGCCAGCCCGGTCTGCACCAGCCCGCGCGTCGCAGTGGTGAAAGACAGGCCGGTATCGGTCGCAAGGCCAAGCGCCAACGCCTCGCTCAGGTCCTTGGCCATCAGCGACAGAGCGAAGTTGGTGGTGGACCGCCCCTCGACCAGACCGGCCAGCATGTGCCGCGTGGTGAAGTTCGCGGCAGGTCCGGCGTTCAGCCGGTCTACTATGGGTGCAAGGCCCAGCCCAGCCTTGCGGCCAAGGGCCACCAGTTCCAGTGCGTTGACGCGAAAGCCCATGCCAATGGCGTTGTTCACCAGCTTCAGCGCTTGACCGTCGCCCACGCGGTCGGAACAGCGAAAAACCTTGTCCGATATTGCGCGCAAGACGGACTCGCCCTTCTGCCACGCCGCATCGGCGCCCGAGGCGATGATGGTGATCTTTCCCGCAACCGCCGCAGGAACACCGCCGCTGACCGGCGCGTCCAGCATCAGGATGCCACGCTTGGCCAATTCCGCCGCAATGGCCGCTGTCTGGCCGGGAATGCCGCTGGTCTGGTCGATGACCAGGGCACCGGGGGCCAGCGCGTCCGCCAGACCGTCCGCGCCGAACAGCGCCTCGCGCACGTCCGAGCTGCGGGGCAGGCACAGAAGTACGATGTCACAGGCACGGGCAAGGGATGCGCCATCTCTGGCGGCAGTCGCGCCCTTGGCCGCAAAGGCTGCAACCGCTGCGGGGTTGCGGTCCAGCACATGCAGGTCAAAGCCCGCCAGAAGGTTCTGCGCCAGCGCCCCGCCCATCGCGCCAAGGCCGACATAGCCGACAGTCGTCATGCGCCTACAGCCCTTCGATCAGGGCAGGGTTGTAGCGGCCCTTGCGCATCCGGCGGATGGTGACGCTGGCAAAGATGCCCGCGTTGTAGAAGGTCTCGGTGTGGATGAACCGCTCAGCCTCGGCCTTGTTGGCGACGTTCAGGATGAAAAGGCTGCCCAGCGAGGCTGAGGCATCGTCGCTTTGCATGGGACCCGAGAAGAAGATCCTGTCGCGCCAGTCGTCCAGATGCGCGCGGTGGGCGACCAGATGTTCCTCCCGCAGCGCCGCGGTATCGGGGTGGTCCTGGCAGTATACCGAAAAAAGCATGGGCGTTCCTTACATGCGGTCCGACCGGCCGCCATCTACATGCAGCGTGTGGCCGGTGACGTAACTCGACTCGTCCGAGGCGAAGAAGAGGATGCTGTTGGCCAATTCCTCCAGCGTGCCGATGCGACCAAGCACGACGGTCTTCTTGCGGTGCTCCAGATGTTCCTGCACCTGTTCCGGCGTCCGGCTGGAGGCCGAGATCGGCGTCAGGAACGTGCCCGGTGCCACACAATTCACCGTCACCCCGTCGGGGCCAAGTTCGCGCGCGAGCGTCTTGGTCAGCATGATCACCCCTGCTTTGGCTGCGGCATAGGCGGCGCTGCCACCCGGACTGCCCGCCGTGCCATGGGGTGCCGCCCCGGTACCAAGTGCCGAGGAGATATTGACGATGCGCCCACACTTCTGCGCCCGCATCATGGGGGCGACGGCCTGGGCGCAGAAGAACACGCCCTTGAGGTCCACGCCCAGAACGGCGTCCCAATCCTCGGACGTCGCCTGATCGAAGGCGCGGTAGCGGCTGATCCCGGCGTTGTTCACCAGAATGTCGATGCGGCCCAGCTTTTCGACCACCGCCCGCGCCATCTCGCGGGTATGGGCCTGATTGGTGACGTTGCAGATCTGGCCGTGGGCGCGCACACCCTTGGCGGTCAGTTCGGCCAGCGCGCGGTCGATGTTGTCCTGGTTAATGTCGGCAAGAACAAGTATCGCCCCTTCTTGCCCGAAGCGTTCCGCAGCCGCGAGGCCGATGCCCGATGCGCCGCCGGTGATGACCGCGACCTTGTCCTTCAAGCGCATCCTAGTTTCCCTTCGGTCCATGCCGCAGTGCGGTCAGAGTATCGTAAACCGCCTGATCGACCTCGATCACGCCTGCGGCCTGCGCCCTGGCCCGCTTGGCAAGGCTGCCACGCCCGTGAACGCGCACGCGGTCCGTCCCCGGAGCGGGGCGCGAGGCTTCGATATGGGCAACAAGGGCGGTCACGTTGGCCTTGAAGTCCTCGGCCGACCCCAGAAGGGCCGGGTCGATCACAAGGAAGAAAAAGCCGCTGTCCGTGACCTCTTCGGCCACCATCCTGCCACCAGCCATTAGGGCCAGAACCTGCACCACCAGCGCGAGGCCATAGCCGCGAGGCCCGCCCCAGGGCAGGAACGCGCTCTCCAGCGCCTTTGACGGATCGAGCGTCGGGCTTCCCTCTCGGTCCACGGCGGAACCGGGGTCAAGCTTTTGCCCCAGCTTGCGGCGCAAAAGGACGTTGCCCCAGGTTGTCATTCCCGTGCCAAAGTCGATGACCAGCGGCTCAGGGTCGCAGGGAAAGGCAAAGGCCACTGGGTTGGTGCCGAAGATGCGGTCGATGCCGCCTGCGGGGGCCACGCGGGCCTGCGTGCTGGCGGTGTGAAAGGCGACAAACCCGGCGCGTGCGGCGCGTTCGACGTAATAGGCCAGTCGCCCACTGAACCAGGTGTCGCGGATGCCCACGACCCCCACGCCTGACTGCCGCGCAAGGTCCATCGCTTTGTCGATCCCGATGATCGAGGTGACATAGCCGTTGTTCCCCGCGCCGTCGATGACGGCAGAACTGGCGCTGCGGTCGGTCACGGTGATCGGGCGGCCAGCGGGGTGGTCACGCAGATGCTCAACCAGCGCCATGACGCGGGGCAGGCCTGCAAAGGCATGGCCCGCGCCCGCCGCATCGATCAGGTGGTCAGCGACCGTCGCTGCATGATCTGCAGGCATGCCGTGGCTGGTCAGCACATCAACGGCAAGTGCCTTGGCCTCGGCGAAACTCAACTGCATCTAGACCCTCCCATTGCCCGCTTTCCTAGCGCGACGCGGGGACTGCGGGTATCGCCAACTTTCGGCGACGATCTTTGCATGCTGCGTTCAAATCGACAGCTCAGGGCGCGCCGACCTTGACCGGAAGGGTGAAAACGGCCGCCTTGCGCTTGCCTGCGACCAGATCCTCGATCGGTCCGCAATAGACAGTGCAGAACAGCGTGTGCCGGTCTGGCCCACCGATGGTGCAGGCCACGCCACAGCCGTCAAAGGCAATGCGGTCGGTGATTTCTCCCCCGGCCTTGACCCGCAGAAACTCGCCCGTGTTGAAACAGCCGGTCCAGACAGCTCCATCTGCATCGGCGCAGATGCCGTCGGGTTGGCGGAGGCCAAGGTCGGCAAAGGTGCGGCGGTTGGAAAGGGTGCCGTCCAGGGAAAGATCGAAGGCGGTCAGCTTGCCGCGCCAGGTCTCGGCCACGACCAACGTGCGCCCGGCGTCGATGATGGCCATCGCGTTGGGAAACTCGACATCATCGGCGGCGATGTGGATGCTGCCGTCCGGGTCGACGCGGTGGATGAAGGTCGGGCGGACCGCCTTGCCCGCATCGTAGTCATAGCCGAAGTTGCCGACAAAGATGCGACCCGCATGGTCGACGGCGAAGTCGTTCACATCACCGCCGACATGGGCCGTCAGGTCGGCATATTCATTCAGCCCGCCGCCCACGATGCGATAAAGGCGAAAATCCTTGGATGAAGCGACAATCGGAGTGCCATCGGGCAGAAAGCCAAGGCCCGAGGGGCGGTGCGGCACATCGACAAGCTTTTCCCGCTCGCCGTTCAGCCCAAGGCGATAGACCTTGTGGTCAAAGACATCCGACACCCAAAGCCGGTCGTCACGCCATTTCGCGCCTTCGAGGAAGATGAAGTCCTCGGCTAGCCTGGTTGCCTTGTGCTCACGCATCCGATCCCCCGTTCGGCCTGCACCCTGCCGTCTTACCAGCCGCCGTCCACCTGAATGTTCTGGCCAGTGATGAGGTCGGATTGCGAGGTAGACAGGAACACCGCAAGATTGGCGATATCCACCGCCTCGATGCGCTTTTTCATGCTTTGGTTTTCAAGGATCCACTGGTGGTATTCCTCACGCTTGTCGCCACGGTCGCGGAACTCGGCCTCGGACAGCACCGCGCCGGGCGAGATGCCATTGACGTTGATCAGCCACTGGCCAAGCTCGCGCGCCATGCCCTTGATCAGGCCATACATGGCCCCTTTCGACGCGATGTAGGGCACATATCCGTCCCAGCGCCCGGTCAGGGTCAGCGAGGTGATGTTGACGATCTTGCCGTATTTCTTGCGCTTCATATGCTCGGCGCAGGCTCGAGACAGGACGAAAACGGCGGTCGAATTCACCCGGATCTGGTCTTCGTATTCCTGCAAGGTGAAGGCATCATGCTGCTTGAAGATCACAAGCGCTGCGTTGTTAACCAGAACGTCAATCCCGCCCACCTCGTCTGCCAGCGCCTTGATGCGGTCCTCAAGGTCAGCCACCTGGTTCAGGTCGCAGCCAAAGTAGCGGACACCCTTGCCGATCTTGTCGAGCCTGGCCCGCGCGTCCGGCGCGTCGGGCATGTCCAGCGCGATGACGCTGGCGCACTCTTCCAGATAGCGTTTCACCAGCGCCTGCCCGATGGTGCCGAGCGCGCCGGTGATCAGGACGGTCTTGCCCGCAAGTTGCGCCATGGTCTGTTCCTTTTCCTTGCCGCACGTGGCGTACACCTTATCGCGGCGGTCCATCTTCAGGTCCCGCCGCGTGCAGTGCAACCATATGGTCGCGCGCCCTGTCCGCGATACGGGATGCACCGCTAAAGACCTTTGCGGGTTGTGCAAAGAATTTCGAAAAATAAAGTCTTTCCAACGCACTATGCGTGTCTTCCCCCTTGAAGCGCGCTTCTTCAGATGTTGGAGGTTTCGCGGTCGGGTTCTAGGGTGAGACCTTCAGTATCCTTGCAAGGAATGGCAGGCAGATGAGGGTTCGCTTCGGATTTGCCGATCAGGAGTTCACGGCTGTTCTGAACGGCTCGCAGCCCGCGCGTGAATTTCTGGGCCTCCTGCCGCTGGAGCTTGAGGTCGAGGACTACGCCCACAACGAAAAGATCGCCTACCTGCCGCAGAAGCTGGCGGTCCGGGGTGACGGGCCCTTTGGTGACGAGCAGCCGGGCGATCTGTGCTACTACGCGCCTTGGGGGAACCTGGTCTACTATTACGCCTCCTACCGCTATTCCGCAGGTCTGGCCCGGCTTGGCCGTCTGGAAGGCGGCGTTGACCCGCTGCGCGTGCGGGGTCGTTTCCTGTTGCGCGCAGAGATTGATGGCTGAGGGTTAGGCCGCAAAGCCAGCGCGCCGACCGGTCCCTAATGGCCCCACGCGGGCAGGGCATCCTCTCGGATCATCGCGCCACCCTTGACGCCGATCATGATCGTCGGCGCGTTGGTGTTGCCCGAGGTCAGGTGCGGCATGATAGAAGCATCCACCACCCGCAGCCGCTCGATCCCGCGCAGGCGCAGGCGTTCGTCGACCACCGCCATCGCGTCTCGCCCCAACTTGCATGTGCCCCCCTGATGGTGTGCCGAATTGCCGGTCTCAACCATGAAACGGTGGATGTCTTCGTCGGTTTGAACCTTTGGCCCCGGCACCTCTTCGGAAACCACCCGCGCGCGGATCGGAGCCGTGGACATGATCGCGCGGATCTGGCGGATGCCGCTGATCATGGCGGCGGTGTCTTCGGGGTTGGTCAGGAAATGCGGGTTGCAGACCGCCTTGTCGGCAGGATTGGCCGAGCGGAGCGTGATCGTTCCCGTGGTGTTGGGGCGCAACTGATAGACCGATACGCCCATGCCGGGTGCCGGTTCGACGTCAACCGTTCCATCGGGAAAGTACTGGAAGGTCATCGGGCGAAAGCTGATCTGAAGATCGGCGCGGGCTTCTTCGGGGCGACTTTTGACGAAAGCCGCGACCTGTGACGATCCCAGCGCCAGATAGCCGCGCCGGGTCATCAGGTAGCGAAAGCCCTCCCAGTACTTCCGCAGACCGGCAAGGTTGGCGTTGTAGGAACTTCCCGGCGTCGCCCGCCATCCGGTGTGGATGTAGAAATGGTCCTGCAGGTTCTGCCCGACGCCCGGGCTGTCGTGCAGGACCGGGATGCCGTGGCGCTGCAACTCTGCGCCGGGGCCGATCCCGGACAGCATCAGAAGCTGTGGCGAGTTGATCGCGCCGCCGGACAGGATCACCTCACGCCGCGCGGTGATGCGGCGCATCTGGCCCTTGTGCAGGACCTCGATCCCGGTGGCGGTGCGGCCTTCGACCAGCAGGCGCTGGACCGGCGCTTCGGTCAGGACGGTCAGGTTCTTACGGTGCAGGACCGGCTTGACGAAGGCGGCATAGGCCGAATGCCGGCGACCGCCCATTATCGTGTGCTGCATGTAGCCCACGCCGTCATGTGTGCGGCCGTTCATGTCTTCCACGACCGGATGGCCAAGTCGGGCGGACGCGGCGATGAAATCCTCGCTCGACGCCATCTTCACCGTCGGGTCGCTGATGTGAAGCGGCCCACCCTGTCCGCGCCAGGCATCCTGCCGCCGCTCGAAATGCTCCATCGCGCGGAAGTGCGGCAGGACATCGTCATGGCCCCAGCCGGGATTGCCAAGGTCGCGCCACGAGTCAAAATCGGCAGCATGACCACGGATGAAGATCATGCCGTTGATCGAGGACGACCCCCCCAGAGTCTTGCCTCGCGGCCAGTACATCCTCCGGTCGCCCAGCCGCGCCATCGGTTCGGTGTGGTAGTTCCAGTTCAGCTTTTCATTGAAGTAAAGCTTCGCCATGCCCGCAGGCGTGTCGATCCAGAAGCGGTCGGCATGGGGTCCGGCCTCGATCAGCAGGACATGCAACGCAGGATCGTCCGACAGGACCCGTGCCACCGGACAGCCCGCCGAGCCCGCGCCCACGATGATGTAGTCGAATGCGTCCACCGCCGCCCCCTTCGGTATGAGGCACTTTGCGGCGCGGACGGGGTGGGGTGGCAAGGGCAAAGCACGCATCGCAAAAGCCCTTTGCACCTGGCGGGAAGGTTGGGGCAGATAAACGCACTGGCTGATTTATCCCTTGTAAACAAAGGCGAAAGCGACCGGTCCCTATCCGCTTCCGCCACCCTGTCGACTTCGGATTCCATCCAACGGGCGATGACAGAGCCGAAGAAGCGTGGTCAATGTTGCCAGCGGGGCCGGTCGCCCCGGATTTGCCGGACAAGCCCTGTGACAGCCCCGAAAACATCCGTTCTTCTTGCCTATCTGCCCGTGCTGCTGGCCATCGCGGTGGCCTATCTCGTCGCCGGGGCAAGCCTTGCATCGCTGCCCATGCACTTGACCCGCGACCAGGGCTATGGGGCCGATCTGGTGGGCTTGGTCGCCGGAACCCAGTTCCTGTTCGCGATCCTGGGCCGCATCTGGGCGGGTCGGCTGTCGGACAGGATCGGTCCGCGTGCCGTGATCTGCGCGGGCCTTGTCCTGACCAGCGCGTCTGGGCTCTTCTACCTGATTTCGCTTGTGCCAAACCTACCTGCATCCTTTTCGATTGCGGCGCTTTTTGCCGGGCGGGCGCAGATGGGTGCGGGCGAGGCCTTCATCATCACCTCGGGTCAGGCCTGGGGCATCGCGCTGGTCGGACCGGACCGGTCGGCCCAGGCTATCGGCTGGGCGGGGACCGCGCTG
>JBGSVS010000150.1:0-1623 GCA_041752895.1 Tabrizicola sp. | reverse complement strand
GCTGGCAGTGCCGGTGGGGTTCGTGCTGGCGTCGGGGCTGGGGTTTTGGGCGGTGCCGCAGTATCTGCGGGCGACGGGGGGCGAGGACCCGTCGGAGGTGGTGATCGACGAGGTGGCTGGGCAGCTGCTGGCGCTCTCGTTCACGGTGATCCCGCTGTGGCGGCATGAGGTGCCGGACCTGTTGTTCGGGGCCTGGCCCGCCTGGGCCGCGCCGTTCCTGCTGTTCCGGCTGTTCGATATCTGGAAGCCCTGGCTGGTCGGCCGGGCCGACCGGATGGAGGGGGCGGTGGGCGTGATGCTGGACGATCTTTGGGCGGGGCTGTTCGCGGGCTTTGGGTCGGTCGCGCTGGCGGGGTTGTATCACGGCGTGGTGCAGCCATGGCTGGGGTAAACGTTGCCGATCTGCTGGACCGGGCGCGGCACTTGGGCGTGAGGATCGCCACGGCGGAAAGCTGAACCGACGGGATGGTTGCGGCGGCGCTGACCGATGTGGCGGGGTCGTCTGACGTGTTCGAGCGCGGGTTCGTGACCTATTCCAACGCGGCGAAGGTCGAGATGCTGGGGGTGGCGGAGGAGACGCTGGCGTCCCACGGCGCAGTGTCGGAACCGGTGGCGCGCGAGATGGCCGAAGGGGCGCTGGCGCATTCGGCGGCGGATCTGGCGGTGTCGATCACCGGGATCGCGGGGCCCGGCGGGTCGGAGTTCAAGCCCGAGGGGCGGGTCTGCTTTGGCCTTGCGCAGAAGGGCCGGGAGATGGCGGTCGAGACGGTAGAGTTCGGCGCGCCGGGTCGGGCCAAGGTGCGGGCGGCAGCGCGGGATCATGCGCTGGGGCTGCTGCTGCGGGCGCTGGACTGATTCCCGAAGCGATGCCGAATTGAGCAATGATCCCAGATAATCGCCTATTTGGCGGGCGTTTTAGGAATTGCTGCATCCCAGTGCGATCCTGACTGCATTTGCCGCTTTTCCGGGCGGTGCCTTCCCGCTTTGTCACCGCGAAAACCCGGGGGGGACCGACATGAACGCTGCCGATACGGCCTTTATCCTGATTGCGACCGCGCTGGTCCTGTTCATGACCTTGCCGGGTCTGGCTCTGTTTTACGGCGGCCTTGTGCGGGCACGGAACGTGCTGTCGGTCTTCATGCACTGCTTTGCCATCGCCTGCCTGATGAGCGTCTTGTGGTTCGCGGCGGGCTACTCCATCGCCTTTGGCGGCGGCAATGCCTGGTGGGGCGGGCTGGGGAAGGCCTTCCTGAGCGGGGTCACCGTGGACAGCCTGACCGGCACCCTGCCCGAGGTCCTGTTCTTCGCCTATCAGATGACCTTTGCGATCATCACCCCGGCGCTGATCGTCGGGGCCTATGTCGAGCGGATCGGGTTCGGGTTCGTGCTGCTGTTTTCTGCGCTGTGGATGCTGGTCGTCTATGCTCCGGTTGCGCACTGGATCTGGGGGGCCGGGATGCTGGCGGATGGCGGGATCTTTGGTGCGACGGGCGTCAGGGACTTTGCGGGCGGGATCGTGGTGCATGAGACGGCGGGTCTTGCCGCGCTGGTGATTGCCGTGGTGCTGGGGCCGCGGAAACACCGCACCACGCCGCCGCATCAGCCGGGCATGGTGATGATCGG
>JBGSVS010000149.1:0-3612 GCA_041752895.1 Tabrizicola sp. | reverse complement strand
GGCCGGCGGGGTGATGGGTGCGGCCCCGGTGCCGGTCAAGGCGCGGCCCGCGCGGTCGGCCGATCCCGACGCCTATGATGGCGGCTGGGTCACCCAGGCCGATGCTGGACCGATCCTGCGCAAGAACCTTGCCAAGCGCCTGGCCGCAGATGGCATCGCGATCGAGGACATCGCCTATACAGCCACCACGGTCCAGGTCCGCATCCGCAGCGGTCGGATCGATGCCGGTCCGCAAGCGGTCGGCCGCACTGCGCGCGCGCTTAGCCATGTGATGCCCGCCTCGGTCGAAGTGTTCGAGATCGTGCCCGTCGTGAACGGCATCGGCGCGTCGAAGATCACCATCCGCCGCAGCGACCTTGAGGGGCTGGAATACACCGCCGACAACGCCTCGCTTCTGCGCGAACGCATCACCATCACCGACGCCGGGCCGACCCCCGCCTATTCGCTGGGCGATGAGGGCCTGTACCCGAAGTTCAGCTGGAGCCTGCGGCCCGCCCTGCGTCTGTCCGAGCCCCTGAAAGGCGACATCGGGCTGCGGCTGTCGGCCACCTATGACCTTGCGCCGGGTTTTGTCCTGTCGGGGTCGATCTACAAGCAGATCGCCAGCAACACCGACCTTGGCACACCCTCGACCTCGCCCCTGCAGCACGTCCGCACCGACGGCTCGCGCTATACCGAAAACGGCGACCCGACCCTCGAAAAGCTGACCTTCGCCTGGTACGGCCGCCCCGCCGCGGACGTCTATTCGCGCGTTACCGTCGGCTATCTGGAGCGGATGCACGCGGGCGTCTCGGGTGAGGTTCTGTGGAAGCCCGTCGACAGCCAGCTCGCCCTTGGGGCCGAGCTCAACTACACCCGCCAGCGCGACACCGACGGCGGCCTTGGGTTTGACGAATACGACTACGACGTGGTGACCGGCTACCTGTCCGCCTACTACGACTTCGGCAACGGGTTTCTGGGTCAGCTTGACGTCGGCAAGTATCTGGCCGGGGACGTGGGAGCGACGATTTCCGTCGACCGGGTCTTCGCGAACGGCTGGCGCGTCGGGGCCTTTGCGACCGTCACCGACGTCAGCGCCGCCGACTTCGGCGAAAGCGGCTTTGACAAGGGCATCCGCTTTACCATCCCGTTCAACTGGGCGCTTGGCACCGAAACCCGCAAGGGCTTTGGCCTGACGCTGCGGCCCGGCTCCGGCGACGGCGGTGCGCGGGTCGACGTGGACGGACGGCTCTACAACTCGATCCGCGACTACCACACCGACGGGCTTGATCCCGACTGGGGAAGGGTCTGGCGGTGAAGATCGCAAAACCGCTGGTGGCAGCAGCCGTTGCGCTGTCCCTGCTTGGGGCTTGTGGCAACGACAAGGGCGGCGGTAACCCGGTTGCTGCTGCCGTGGGACAAATGGCGAAAGCAAGCCTGTCCAAGGCCAAGGGCGGCCAGGCTGCTGCCAGCACGGGTGCGCCACAGCCTGTCAGCCGCGACGACCTGGCCGCCTTCGGCCAGCCGATCCTGCGCCTCCGCGCCGAACGGCTGGGGCAGGACGCGTTCCTGACCATCGCCGATGAAAAATCCGGCGTAGTGACCTGGACCGCGCAGGGTGCTGCGACCTTCTCGCTGCGGGATGGCGTCCTGATCCAGACGCGTGGCCTTGGCGCCGACCTCATGTCGGCCGATGCCCCATCGCTTGGCCAGCTGACCTCGGGTGCCAGCTATTCCCGGGTTTACTTTTTCCTGGGCGCGGACGACAGCGGCACCCGGCGGACCTACGAATGTGCGGCCGCGACGGTCGGGCGCGAAACCATCGAGATCGTGGGAAAGTCCCACAAGGTCACCCATGTGACCGAGGTTTGCACCCGCACCGGCAGCAAGGTGACCAACGAATTCTGGATCGAGGGCAAGACGATTCGGAAATCGCGGCAATGGGCCAGCAACATCGTCGGTCATGTCGAGTTCGAACGGGTCATCGACTGAGGTTTGCGCCCTTCGACCGGCCAAAGCGGACAGACAGGTGCGAATTTGATGCAGAATCCGCTCACTTTACGGTAATCTTTATTTGCTAGCCTCCCATTCGCTGCGAGTCGCGGCCCAAGCCATGTAGACTTGGCCCAGATAAGACGGTGGAGACGGGTGATGAAGCCCCTGATCGCGACAATCCTGCTGGCTGCAAGCCTTGCAACCGCCGTCCATGCCGGGGGACCCGTCGTCGTGGTCGAAGAGCCCGAGCCTGAGGTGGAAGAGGGTGCCGCCTCCAGCAAGGGCCTGTTGCCCTGGCTGATCGTGCCGCTGGTTGTCTGCGTGGTCTTCTGCGGGTCGGAAGACGAATAGGCGCTACGTCAGTAGTCTTTCTGCAGGAAAACCCCGATCCCGGTCTCCCCATCCGCGCCGACCCGCCCCTTGACCGTCAGGCCCTCGCGCAGGTCGAGGTTCAGGTTGATCTGGCTCTTGCCGTCCTGATCGACCTCGATCTCGGTATAGACGTTGTCCGAGATGTACTTTCCGGCCCGCAGCGCGGCTGACCCGTCCTCGGCAGTGGTCACGTCCAGATCGTCCAGCCCGAAGTTCCGCCGCAGGTTGCCGACCAGCCCAAGACCGCCCCGCCCCGCCAGAACCGCGACCGCATTGGCCAGCTGGGCCGCCTGCAGCGCCGAGATCTTGTCGAGCCCCCGCCCGAACAACAGGCGCGCAAGCACTTCCTCTTGCGGCAGGTCGGGGGAGGAGCTGAAACTTACCTCCGGGTCGTTGGCCGGGCCTTCAACGGTCACGGTGCTGGTGATCCCGTCGCTTTCGGTTTCCGCCGCGATGTCGATCCGGGGTGTAAGGCTGCCCTCCAGCACCAGGTCCGCACGCGACAGCACCAGGCGGCGACCCAGGATATCGATCCGCCCCCGGATCAGGCTGAACCCGCCCGCGGGCCGAACATCCGCCGTGGTCCCCAGAAGACGCAGGTCACCGCCAAGTTCGGCATCGATGCCGCGACCGCGGATGAACACCCGCGACGGTGCGGAGATCGTCACATCCAGACCAATGGCGCGCGCAGACCCCGCCCGACCGGTCCCCTCCGACAGGGCCGCCAGCAACCCCGCCTTGCGCCGTGTGTCGCGGACGGGCGCGCTGTCGCGGACATGCCGGATGCTCAGAAGCTCGGAGGCAGAGCTGAAGCCCGAGGCCGGAACGCGGATTTCCGTCTCTCCCAGCTGCAACGTTCCGGCCAGCAGCGCCCCCCCGGCCAGCGGACCGCGCAAGGACAGGCTGCCACCGATCCGCGTCTCGTAAAGCTCGGGGTCATAGAGCCGCAGGCTTTCCAGAGTGATCGCAAGATCGGCCTCCTGCCGCCCGTCCAGCCGGATCGGCCCGTCGACCCGAAGCCGCCCACCCGTCGACAGGCCCGAGGTCGCCGAAAGCTGCAGACTGCCCCCGGTCAGCTGCCCGATGGCCGCGACATCCTGCAGCGACAGCCCAAGATCGGGATCGGCGATCCGCCCGTCCGACAGTGTCACCCGGCCCGACAGCGATCGCAGCGCCAGCGGACCGTTGAGCCTCAGGTCATAGCCGACCCGGCCCGACACCGACCGGGGCGAGATGAACAGGTTCGCCAGCCCCGCCTCGCCCGAC
>JBGSVS010000148.1:0-9890 GCA_041752895.1 Tabrizicola sp. | reverse complement strand
CCATCCTCGCCCGCGCCGCCACCTTTGGCAGCCACCCGCCGCAAGACTGGCAAAGCGCGGCACACGGCGGTGCCAACGCCCGCTTCCCAATCACCGCCGCCGACCTCATGCCCGCCCTGCAAGGCGAGGCTTTGGGGGCACGTCTGAAGGCCCTGGAAACCCGCTGGCTCGCCTCTGACCTGATCCTCACCCGCGAGGAGCTGCTGAAAGGGGCGTGACATTCCGCCGCGATTCGGGTAGGCAGGCGTCACCCAAGAACGGAGACAAGCATGGAACACGGGATCTCATACCAGCTCGCCTGAGTTGACTGATCCCGTCGTGGCGGTCGCTCGCAAAGCCCCGCCTTCGCCCATCGCTGCTACCTTTCAGGGTCTTCCCCCATGTTCCGTTTTCTCGAAAACCTCGTCGATCCCTATCAGCCCTATGTTGAACAGGACGCGCCGCCCACAAGGCTTTGGCCGTTCCTGAAGGACTACATCCGCCCGTTCAAAGCCGTCTTCGCCGTGACCGGCCTTTTCGCCGTCGGCAACGCGGTGCTGGAGGTCGGGATGATCTGGTATCTCAGCCGTCTGGTGGACCTGATGACCGGCCAAACTCCGCAGGAGTTTCTGGCCAACCACTGGACCGAGGTGATGATCGCCGCGCTGGTGATCCTGATCGTCCGGCCGCTGGTCGCGGGCGGGTCCGTGGGCCTTTTGCACAACACGATCCTGACGAACTTCGGCACGATGATGCGCTGGCGGGCGCACCGGCATGTCTTGCGCCAGCCGGTCGGCTGGTTCGAAAGCGATTTTGCCGGGCGGATCGCCAACCGGATCATGCAGGCCCCCCCGGCTGCCGGGGATGCCGTGTTCCAGATCTTCGACATGGCCGCCTTTGCTGCCGCGACCTTCCTTGGCGCGCTTTTGATGCTGGCTGATGCCGACCCCCGGCTGATGATCCCGCTCATCTTGTGGTTTGTGGCCTATATCGCGCTCATGCGCTGGACCATCCGCCGTGCGGGGCCTGCTGCCACCGCCTCCAGCGATGCGCGGTCCGCGGTAACGGGCCGGGTGGTGGACAGCTATACCAACATCCATTCGGTCAAGCTTTTCGCCCATCAGGACTCGGAACTGAACTACGCCAAGGAATCCATCGAACACGCCCGCACGACCTTTCAGAAGGAAATGCGCATCGTCACCAAAATGGACGTGGCGCTGACCTTCATCAACGGGCTGATGATCCTTGGCGTCAGCAGCCTCGCCCTATGGCTCTGGACCCGCGATCTGGCGACAGTCGGCGTCGTGGCCGGGGCTGTCGCGCTGGTCCTGCGGCTGAACTCGATGACCTACTGGATCATGTGGGCTTCAACCCAGTTCGTGCAGAACCTTGGCACGCTGGCCGAGGGGATGGAGACGATTGCCCAAGCCGTCACGCTGGTCGACAAGCCCGGCGCAAAGGTGCTGGAGTTCCGCGAAGGGCTGTTGGAGATCAAGGACGTCAGCCACCATTATGGGCGCGGCTTCGGGGGACTTCGCAACGTCAACCTCATCATCCGTCCGGGGGAAAAGATCGGCGTCGTGGGTCGGTCGGGCGCGGGGAAATCCACGCTGGTCAAGCTGATCCTGCGGTTCTACGACACCGAAAGCGGGGCGATCCTGATCGACGGGCAGAACATCGGCGACGTGACGCAAGAAAGCCTCCGCCAGAAGATCGGCATGGTCCAGCAGGACTCGTCGCTCCTCCATCGCTCGGTCCGCGACAACATCCTCTACGGCCGCCCCGAGGCGTCGGAGGCCTACATGATCGCCGCCGCGAAGAAGGCCGAGGCGCATGACTTCATCCTCACGCTGGAGGACCCCCAGGGCCGCCAGGGCTACGACGCCCATGTCGGCGAACGTGGGGTGAAGCTCTCCGGTGGTCAGCGTCAGCGCGTTGCCATTGCCCGGGTGATCCTGAAGGACGCCCCGATCCTGATCCTGGACGAAGCGACAAGCGCCCTGGACTCCGAGGCCGAAGCCGCCATCCAGGGTGCCCTCTACGGCGTGATGGAGGGGAAAACCGTGATCGCCATCGCCCACCGCCTGTCGACCATCGCCGCGATGGACCGGATCGTGGTGCTGGAAGACGGCGCGGTGGTCGAGGACGGGCCCCATGCCGACCTTCTGCGCAGGGGCGGCCTCTACGCCCGCTTCTGGGCGCGCCAGTCGGGCGGCTTCATCGGGCTGGAAGAAGAAGCGGCAGAGTGACCAGAGGTTCTAAAATTCTTCCAGAAGAATTTTAGAACCTCGCCTCGCGCCCAACTCGCTCGCTCACCCTTGCTTCCCCCCGCCCAGAGGCCTACCTCTCCCCCATGAGCGCCCTTCAAAGCCTCGGCTCCCTCATCGACGCCTTCCGCCCCGCCGACGGCCCCCCGCCGCAACGGCTTGGCGCGTTCATGCGCTGGTCGCTGGCGGGTTCATGGCCCATGCTCGTCATCGCGGGCATCCTCTCTTCGCTGGCAGGCGTCACCGAAGTCGTCAGCGCCCTCATCCTCGGCTGGGTCATCGACGCCGCCGTGAACTCCGGCCCCACCGACTTCTTCGCGGCCCACTGGACCCTCGTCGTCTGGTTCCTCGTCTTTTACATCGTGATCCGCCCGCTGGCCTTTGCCATCTCCTCGGCCTCGAATTCGATCATCATCGGCCCGAACGTGATGCCGCTGGTCCTCTCGCGCCTGCACCGATGGACGCTGGGTCAGGCCGTTACCTTCTTCGACAACGACTTCGCCGGTCGCATCGCACAAAAGCAGATGCAGGCCGCCCGCGCCGTCACCGATGTCGCGACCGAAGTCATCAACACCGTGTGCTTTGCCTTGGCCTCGGTCATCGGCTCGGTCGCCTTCTTGGTCGCCGTCGACTGGAAGGCCGCCGCAGCACTTGCGGTCTGGCTCGTCGCCTATTTCTTCCTGATCCGCTACTTCATCCCGATGATCCGGGTGAACTCTGCCGCCCGCGCTTCCAGCCGCGCCATGGTCTCGGGCCAGGTCGTCGACACGATCACCAACATCAAGACGGTGAAGCTTTTCGCCCATGCGGCCTTCGAAGACCGCGTCGCCATCGACGCGATGGAGGTCTTCCGCGACCGCTCCCTCGAATTCGGCGTCATCTCCACCTGGTTCCGCTTTGCGCTGATGCTTCTGGCCGGGCTCCTCCCGGTCCTGCTGATCGGCGGCACCGTCCTTCTCTGGCAACAAGGCCAGGCCACCGCAGGCGACATCGCCGCCTCCGGGGCCATAGCGCTGCGGATCGCGCAGATGTCGGGCTGGGTCAGCTTCACGCTCATGTCGATCTACACCAGCGTGGGTGAGGTCGAAGACGGCATGCGCACCCTATCCGTCCCCCACACCCTTGCCGACGTGCCCGACGCCGAAACCCTGCCCCGCATCAAGGGCGACATCCGCTTTGACCACGTCACCTTCGCCTATGGCCGCGAACGGGGCGGCGTCAGTGACATCGACCTGACCATCCGCGCCGGGGAGAAACTGGGGATCGTCGGTGCCTCGGGCGCGGGCAAATCCTCGCTCGTCTCGCTGCTTTTGCGGCTTTACGACCCCGAACAGGGAACGATCACCGTCGACGGCCATGACCTGCGCCAGGTCACGCAGGAATCCCTGCGCCGCCAGATCGGCATGGTCACGCAGGAAACCGCGATGTTCAACCGGTCAGCCCGCGACAACATCGCCTATGGCCGACCCGAGGCGTCGGAGGCTGAAATCATCGCCGCCGCCCGCGCCGCCGAAGCCGACGAGTTCATTGCCGGCATGCTGGATCACCAGGACCGCAAGGGCTACGACGCCTTCCTCGGCGAACGTGGGGTCAAGCTGTCCGGCGGCCAGCGCCAACGCATCGCGCTTGCCCGCGCCTTCCTGAAGGACGCCCCGATCCTTGTGCTGGACGAAGCGACCTCGGCGCTGGACTCCGAGGTCGAGGCCTCGATCCAGGAAGCCTTGGGCCGCGTCATGCAGGGCAAGACCGTGCTTGCCATCGCTCACCGCCTGTCGACCATCGCCGCGATGGACCGGATCATTGTCCTTGACCGTGGCCAGATCGTTGAAATCGGCAGCCATGACGAACTTCTGGCGAAAGACGGCCTTTACGCGCGCTACTGGAAGCGGCAATCAGGCGGCTTCATCGGCGTAGAAGACGAAGAAGCGGAAGCGGCAGAGTGATCGTCACCATCGACCGGCTGGGGCACCTTGGCCACGGCATCGCCCGCAGCCCGGACTCGGGACCGATTTATGTGCCCGGCACCCTGCCCGGCGAAGTCGTCGAAGGCACCCCCGACGGTGACCGCCTTCTCGACCCCAAGATCATCACCCCCTCACCCGATCGCGTCAAACCACCCTGCCGCCACGCCCGCGCCTGTGGCGGTTGCCAGCTGCAGCACGCCTCTGACGCCTTCGTTGCCGGGTGGAAGCAGCAGGTCGTGGAAACCGCCCTTTCCGGCCAGGGCCTGACCGCCGACTTCCTGCCCCTCATCACCTCCCCCCCGAACTCCCGCCGCCGCGCCACCCTGTCGGCCCGTCGCACCAAGTCTGGCGTATTGATCGGCTTTCACGCCCGCGCGTCGGACACCATCGCCGAGATTCCCGACTGCCAACTTCTGCACCCCGGCATGCTGGCAGCCTTCCCCGGCCTGCAGGCGCTGGTCTACGTCGGAGGTTCGCGCACGGCCGAGCTGTCGCTGCAAGTCACCCTCACCCGTGGCGGCCCTGACGTCATGGTGACAGGCGGCAAACCCCTGGACGCGACGCTGCGGATGGACCTCGCCCGGCTGGTTGAAACCCACGCCTTCTCGCGCCTGACCTGGGACGGCGAAACAGTCGCTCTCCGCGACCGTCCGGCGCTGACCATGGGCCAGGCCACTGTCGTTCCCCCGCCTGGCGCCTTCCTGCAAGCCACAGCCCAGGGCGAAGCCGCCCTGCTGTCCGCCGTGACGCGCGCCCTGGGCCCGCAAAAGCGCGTCGTCGATCTGTTCTCCGGTGTTGGCACCTTCACCCTGCCCCTGGCCGAAACAATGGAGGTTCACGCCGTCGAAGGCGACGCCGGGATGACCAAATCCCTCGACCTCGCCGCCCGCAACACCCCGAACCTCCACCGCATCTCGGTTGAGACCCGCGACATCTTCCGTCGCCCCTTGGAACCTGACGAACTCCTCAGCTTCACCGGTGCCGTCATCGACCCGCCCCGCGCCGGGGCCGAGGCGCAGACCGCGACACTTAGCGCAAGCAAGATCCCCGTGATCGCCGCTGTCTCCTGCAACCCCGTCACCTTCGCCCGCGATGCCAAGGCGCTTATCGCCAATGGCTACCGCCTCGACTGGGTCCAGGTCATCGACCAGTTCCGCTGGTCCACCCACATCGAACTGGTCGCCCGCTTGGTCCGCGCCTGACAATTCCGTGACTGCGCGGCTCTAGGCAAATCACCCGGATTCCTGTATCCCTTACGAAAAAATACAGGCGGACGACGGGCATGCGGTTTATCGGTTGGTTGGCGATCCTGGTGGCGGTGATCGGCCTTTCGGGCTGTGGCTCGAAATTCAAGCGTTACAACGGCCCCGAGGTGACGCAGGTCCAGGTCCACAAGACCGACCGCAAGATGTATCTTCTCCACAACAATGAAGTGCTGAAGTCCTACGACATCGCGCTGGGCTTTGCGCCTGCGGGCCACAAGCAGTTCGAAGGCGACGGCAAGACGCCCGAGGGCCAGTATTTCATCAGCCACAAGAACCCGGATTCGAATTACCACCTGTCGCTGCGCATCTCTTACCCGAATGAGGCCGACATCGCCTTTGCCGAGGCCCAGGGCAAGACGCCCGGCGGCGACATCTTCATCCACGGTGGCCCGAACACCCGCATCTCCAACCGCGACTGGACCTGGGGCTGCATCGCGCTGACCGACAAGGAAATCGAGCGGGTCTATTCCATGGTAAAGCCGGGCACCCCGATCTTCATCCTGCCATGAAAAAGGGGGCCCGAAGGCCCCCGATCCTTTGAAGACGGCTCCGTTCAGGTGCCCGTCAGCATCGTCCACCAGATCTTGCCGCTTGGCTCCTGATACCAGGCAAAGCCCAGCCGTGTCGCCGTCGGGTCCATGATGACCACGCGCGTATCGGGATTGGACATCCAGGACGACAGCGTCTCAAGCTCGGTCTCGTAGGTTTCCGAGATGTTTTCGCCCAGAAGACGCCCGGCATAGCCCGCCCGCTGCGCCCGCACCAAGGGCGAGGACCCGTCCGACCCGAAGTGCCAGGGCCGGTTCTGCACCGACATGTCGCGCGAATGCGTCGCCGCCGCCGCGTTCAGGTTCGCATCGAACGCCACCTGCGGCAGACTTTTCGCCGACCGCAGCGTGTTCATCGCGTCGAGGAACCGGAACGACACCTCCCGCTCGTCCGAAATCCGGTACACCCGCGGCAGGGGTTTGCCGTCGGCACCCACCTGCGGCTCGCTTGTCGTTCCACAGGCTGCCAGCGCCAGGAACAGGCCCTGTGCCAGGAATACGCGTCTATCCATTCTGTCCACCAGTCCTTCGCCGTCTTTAGCGGCTGTCCGGCCTCTCCTTAGCGGAAGCCTGCGGCAGGTTCAAACGGGCTTCTGCCGATCGGCGGAGTGCTGACAAGTCTTTGATTTGCGCCTTCCGTGCAGAATCGCTATACGCGCCGTCAAAGACAGTCTTTCAGGAGTATCAGCCATGGCGAACGATAAGGTCGACCGCCGCGCAATCCTGGGTGGAGTTGTGGGCATGGCCGGTCTGGCCGCCTTCCCCGCCCTTGCGCAGGACGGCAGCACCGAATTCACCCAGCCGGCTTCGGCCTCGGTGCGCAACAACACCTCCAGCTTCCGCATCCTGCAGTGGCGCGACTACTTCTCGAACCTCAACGGCGGGGCGATCCTTGCCGACACCACCTCGCGCGCGCTGCACTATTGGTCTGCGGATGAATCGATCTACCGCCTCTATCCGACCTCGGTGCCCCTGTCGGAAGAACTGACACGCCGCGGCGTGACCTCGGTCGTCCAGAAGGTCGTCAACCCCACCTGGCGTCCGACCGTCTCGATGAAGGAACGTCACCCCGAATGGCCCGATGTGGTCGAGGGTGGGTCCCCGGACAACCCGCTTGGGTCGCGCGCGCTGTATCTGGGCTGGACCTACTACCGGATCCACGGCACGCACGACACCCGCAAGATCGGTCGGCGGTCGTCGAACGGCTGCATCGGTCTTTACAACGAACACATCGAAGAGCTGTTCGAAATGGCCCAGGTCGGCACGCAAGTCCGCCTGATCTAAGGCCTCGACATCTTTGACCGTAAAGGACCGCGCGGCAGCGATGCCCCGCGGTCTTTTTCGTCAGTCCTCGCGGCACCAACCGGGCAGCGTGGTGTCGATCCGGCCGGAACAGGCGGCCTCCACGCAGCGCGCAAGGCTGGCGAAGTGAAAGCCCTTCCCCACCGCCGGGGGCCCGTAATGCGCATATTTCCCTGAATTGGTGGCGATATTGCGCACCGCCGCAGGCACCACCGGCGCGCCTATGAAGCACCAGTAGGTGTCGTTCAGCACCTCGCCGCCAAAGGCCCGGACCCGGTCGATCAGCCCCTCCGCGCTCGCCTGCGCAAACACATCCCGCCCGCAGGTCACGACCAGCCGAACCCCCTCGGCGATCCGCCGCCCCTCGCACAGCCGGGCCAAAGCCGCGATCTCGGTCAATGAGAAATGCGGATTGCCCAGCGCCACCAGATCAACCCCCGGGCCGTCGGCAATGTTCAACTCCTCCCAGGTCGCGGTCAGGTCCGGCAGCGACACCCGCACGACCCGCATCTCATCCCCCGGCACCGCCTCGGGTGTCACGCCCAGGATATGAAACATCGGCGCGGCCGAGGTCGTGGCAAAGGCCGCCCCGAACGCCTTCAGGTCGTCATGGCTGACCTCCCGGCCCTCCAGCCCGCAAACCAGCGGAATCTCGTTCGTGGCGATCTTGCCGATGTGATAGCCCAGCAGCGGGAAGAACAGGTCGTCCAGGTCGCCAAGCGGCGGCAGATCGATCCGGACCGTCGCCCGCCGCCCCGCATCCAGATAGCAGTCCGCCAGCGGAGCCCGCCCGGTGATCGCCACCAGAATATCCAGATAATCCGGATACTTCAGCGTCCGCGCCCCCAGGACCGAGTTTGCAAAGACCACCGCGTTCGACTCGCCCCAGGCGCTGTTCTGCCCCGCCTTCGGAGCACCTTCCAGCAGGTAGGGCGCGCAGGTGTAGGTCGGCTGCGCCCCCATCGTCACATAGGCGTCCGCCAGCGCGTCCGTGGCCTCACCCAGCACCGGGTCCACTCCCAGCGCCCGCCACTGCCGCCGGTCGACGCAGACCGCGTTCATCGTGGTCGGCACCCGGACGCGCGCCCCCAGATCGCACAGCTTGCGCGCAAACTTCAGCCCCGCCGGTCCCTGGTAGAAAACCCCATCCAGATGCGCCATCTCGACATCGACCAGTTCCGTCGCACCCTCGATCCGGGCGGTTTGCAGCACGATCCGCATGGCGACCCGCCCGGCCTCACCAAAGTCGCCTGCCAGAAAGCGGCGGTCTAGCGCGCTTAGCCGGAAATCCTCCGGATCGGGCTTTGGCAGCACAAACTCCGGTGAAACTGCGGTCGGCCCGTCAGTCGGAGAGATGGTGTCGCCGTCGATCCGCGCATGGCCGACCCCTGACAGCGCCACAAACCCGGCCTCGTCCAGTTGCAGCACCGGAATCCCGCGCTGGAACAGCTCTCCGGCGATCAGCACGCCCAGCGTAAGGATCGTCTCCCTGTGCCGGAAGACCAGCGCCGCCGGAGCATGGCCGTTCATCAGCAGCTCGAACATCACCAGACTGCCCGAACACGACCCCCGCCCGCTGGGAATGGCCAGGATCTTCCCGGCGACCGATTGCCCGCACAGGGGATGATGCACGTCAATGACCCGCCCCGTCGCCGCATCGACCCCGCCCATAAAGCTGAGGCCAGTGTCGGCGTGCAGCACCTCCCCGCTCGCCTGACCTGCGATCAGGGCCATGCCGCGCAAGTCTGAAGCCGCCATCCCGTCCCCCCTTCATCCAGCGTCACGCTAGCACGACCGGCCGCAGCGCAACCACCCGATCAACCTGCCGAAACCCCGAACTCCTGTCGCAAGTGGTCCTGCAACCGGGCGTCCGTGGTCGCGGCCAGGGCGGCTTGGGCTGCCAGCGGAAACTCGGCGGCCCCAAGATCGCGCAGGCAGAGGGCCCGCAGCACCAATGCAGGTTGATAAGACCGCGCCGCCTCTGGCAAGGCCCCCAGCATCGCCAGCGCCCCCGGCGCGTCGCCCTGCAGACGCCTCACCGCCGCATGCGCCAGCCGTCCACCAACTGTGGGATGGAACTGCCCCAGAAGCCCATGCAGCGCGTCCAGCGCCGCAAGGATCAGCTGCCCCGTGATCGCCCGCTGCGCATGAACCGACTGGATCGCCGCCTCGCACTGAAACCGCCCGAACCGCCCCGCGCGTGAGGCCTGGGTCAACAGCCCCTCCGCCTCGATTACCTGATCGCGGTCCCACAGGCCCGCATCCTGCTCTGACAGCGGCACGAAGACCTCACCCCGCCGCGCCTCCCGCCGGGCATGGATATACAGCATCAGCGCAAGCAGCCCCTTCACCTCCGGCTCCTCTGGCATCAGGCCCAAAAGCACCCGCGCCAGATGGATCGCCTCTTCCGGCAGGCCCGACCCCTGCGCGCCATCCCAGTCCACCCCGAAGGCGCCGTAGATCGCCTCCAGCACATCGGCCATCCGGTCGGGCAGGTCGTCCGGTTCCGGCAGGGCAAAGCGCAAGCCAAGGTCCTTGATCCGCACCTTGGCCCGCACCAGCCGC
>JBGSVS010000147.1:0-7241 GCA_041752895.1 Tabrizicola sp. | reverse complement strand
GGTCGCGCAGGTCCTGCCCGTCCCAGATCAGCACGTCATACAGCCGCAGCCCCGCCGGGTGCGACCGCAGCATCGCGGGCGTCACCGTCTTGCGGTTCAACCGCTGCTGCAAGTCGCCAAAACTCGCGATCTCCTCCCCCCGCCGCACCAGAAGCTCACCGTCCAGCGTGCCGTCGAAATCCAAAAGGTCGACCACATCCGGGAAAGCGGTGCTGATGTCCTCTCCCGTCCGCGAATAAAGCCGCCGGGTCCCGCCATCGCTGACCGCCTGCACCCGGATGCCGTCCCACTTCCACTCCGCCGCGAAGTCGGCGGGGTCCAGCGCCGACAGCTGGTCAAGATCGGTCAGCGTCGACAACATCACCGGCCGGAATGGCGCGCGGGCGGCAGCTTCGGGGCGCGGCGCCCCACCCGCCCAGCCGAAAAGCTCCAGATAGGGCGGCTTCAGCGCGTGCCAGATTTCCTCGACCTCGGTCACCGGCAGCTTGGCCCAACTCGCAAAGGCGGTCCGCGCCAACCGGGCAGACACGCCGACCCGCAAGGCACCCGTGGCGAGTTTCAGGTAGGCATAGCGTTCCGAGGGACCGAGTGTGTCCAGCCGTTCCGCGATCAGCGCCGGAAGCCGGGTCTTCGGCGTGGTCGAAAGCTCATGGACCACCTCGGACAAGGGCGGGTCGGACCGGGTGCCCTCAGGCCAGATCAGTGACATCGTCTCGGCCAGATCGCCTACGAAATCATAGCTGTAGCGGAAAAGTTCGGCATCGGTCCGCGTCTCGACGAGACCGCGCAGCAGGCTGGGCGTCACCTGCCGCAGCTTCAGATCGCCGGTCAAGGCCGCCAGCATCAGCCCACGCTGAGGGTCCGGGCTCTCGGCGAAGGCCTGCGCCAGAAGCCGTTCCTTCCCCAGCCGTTGCGGCGTGAAGGCGAGGCGTTCCAGCAGCGTGGCGAAGGCGACAAGGCTCATTCCGCTTCGTCCTCGTAGCCGACCAGATGCAGCGGACGCGCCTTCCGCTGGTTCAATTCGCACCAGCGCATCAGCGCGTCCTCGCGGCCATGGGTGATCCAGACTTCGGCGGGGTTCACCTCATTGATCGTGGCGGTCAGGTTCGGCCAGTCGATATGGTCCGAGATAATCAGCGGCAGTTCGACACCGCGCTGCCGGGCCCGGGCGCGGACCTGCATCCAGCCCGAGGCAAAGGCGATCACCGGGTCGGGAAACCGCTGCGCCCAGGTGGCGGCAAAGGCCGAGGGCGGCGCGATGACGATAGCCCCGGCGAAGTCCGACTTCTTCCCTTCAGTCGCCGGGCGCAAATCGCCAAGGTCGATCCCTTGCGCGATGTGGTAGTCGCACAGCCGCTGCAACGCCCCGTGGATGTAGATCGGCGCATCCCAGCCCGCCTGACGGATCGCGGCGATGACCCGCTGCGCCTTGCCCAAGGCATAGGCCCCGATGAGGTGCGCGCGCTCCGGGAAGGCCGCGACGGATGTTAGAAGGCGCGCGATCTCCACCTCTGGCGGCGGATGGCGAAAAACCGGCAGCGCAAAGGTCGCCTCGGTCACGAAGATGTCGCAGGGGACAGGCTCGAACGGGGCGCAGGTGGGCGAGGCCACGCGGGCATAGTCGCCCGAAACCACGATCCGTTGCCCCTGCCCTTCGACCGCGATCTGCGCCGAGCCGAGGACATGCCCCGCCGGATGGAAGCTGACGGTGACATTGCCGATCTGGGTCGGGCCATCGGCCACCTGCCGGCTTTGGGCAAAATCCTCGCCATAGCGGATCGCCATGATGTCCAGCGTTTCGCGCGTGGCCATGACGGCACCGTGGCCGGGGCGGGCATGGTCGGAATGGCCATGCGTGACCAGCGCGCGGGGGACGGGCCGCGTCGGATCGATGTAGAAATCGCCCTCGGGGCAGTAAAGGCCCTCGGGGCGCGGAAACAGAAGCGGCTGGGCCATGCGGGAAGGTCCTGACGGGCTGTGGGGAAGATAGGCCGGGCGACTGCTGATTTCCATTGCCGCTTGACCCGTGACGGTTGCCCACCCCGCGCCCCCGCGCTACCCTTCCCCCGACCCAATCCGGAGACCCCCATGCACCCGATCGACCAGCGCCTCGCCGAGCTTGGCGTGACCCTCCCCGACGCGCCTGCCCCGGCGGCGAACTATGTGCCCTTCGTGCAGGTCGGAAACCTGATCCATATCTCGGGCCAGATCAGCCAGAACGAACAGGGCCTCATCAAGGGCCGCCTGGGCGAGGACCTGAGCTTTGAACAGGGCGCCGAGGCCGCGAAGCGCTGCGCGATCTCGCTTTTGGCGCAGCTGAAGAAGGCCACGGGAGGTGACTGGAACCGACTGGACCGGGCGGTGAAACTGGTGGGTTTTGTGAATTCGACCCCCGATTTCACCGACCAGCCCAAGGTCATCAACGGCGCGTCGGACTTCCTTGTTGCTGTCCTGGGTGATGCCGGGCGTCACGCGCGGTCTGCCGTGTCTGCCGCATCGCTGCCCTTGGGGGTGGCGGTAGAGATCGAAGCGATATTTGCGCTGAAATGAGCCCCCGGAATGACCCGCGTCCCGCTGCCTGACAGCTTTCTCCGCCTGCCGATCACCCACCGCGCCTTGCATGACCGGGCGCAGGGCCGGATCGAAAACTCGCCCTCCGCCATCCGCGCGGCGGTCGCGGCGGGCTACGGGATCGAGGTCGATCTGCAGCTGTCGCAGGACGGTGTCGCGATGGTCTTCCATGACGAAGACCTTGACCGGCTGACTGGTGAGACCGGCCCGCTGAACGCCCGCATCGCCGCCGAACTGGGCCGGATCAAACTGAAGGACTCTAGCGACACGATCCCGACTCTCGCCGAGATCCTCAAACTGATCGACGGCAAGGTCCCCCTCCTGATCGAGATCAAGGACCAGACCCTGGTCATGGGCCCGACCGACGGCAGGCTGGAGGCCGCGTCGGCAAAGGCGCTGGAAGGATACCGGGGCGATGTGGCGCTGATGTCCTTCAACCCCCACTCCATCGCCCATATGGCCCGCCTTGCCCCCCACCTGCCGCGCGGACTCACCACCTCGGCCTACAACCCCGATGACTGGGCCCCCCTGCCGGTGGAGGTGTGCGACCGCCTGCGCGACATACCGGACTACGACGCGACAGGCTCCAGCTTCATCAGCCACGAAGGCCGCGACCTTGCGCGTCCCCGGGTGGCTGAACTCAAGGCCCAAGGCGCGAAGATCCTGTGCTGGACCATCCGCTCTGCCGCCGACGAGGCGCTGGCCCGGAGGATTGCCGACAATGTGACCTTCGAAGGCCACCAGGCTGCGCTTCCGGCTTGACCTCCTGCGCCCGAAAGCCAGCTTCCTCTTGGACAAAATACTCTGCGGGTAGCCAATTGGAGGCGCCATTGGTCCGAGAATCCAATTGGCTGCGGGGGTGCAAAACCCCCGGCGCCGCTTGCCGCGAAAGCACCGATGGCCGACCTGACCCTGCTTGACAGCCTGTCCGACATCCCCGCCGCCGATTGGGATGCCGTCGCCGCGCCCGAACAGTCGGACGGGCGGCCCGTCGACCCGTTCACCACGCACCGCTTCCTCGCGGCGCTTGAGACGTCAAATTCCACCGGCACGGGGACCGGCTGGCAGCCGCGTCCGCTGGTCCTGCGGGACAACGGCCAACTCCTTGCCGCGACGCCGCTTTATGTGAAAACCCACAGCCAGGGCGAATACATCTTCGACCACGGCTGGGCCGATGCGCTGGAACGCGCAGGGGGGCGCTACTACCCCAAGCTGCAGATCGCTGTCCCCTTCACACCCGCCACCGGGCGGCGGTTCCTTGGTGATCCTACCTTGCGCGAAACCCTGTGGCAGGCCGCCATCGGGATCACCGCGCAGAACCGGCTGTCATCGCTCCACGCCACCTTTTGCACGCCGGAGGAGGCCGAGGCGCTGGCAGGCGTGGATGGAACGCTCCACCGCGTCACCCAGCAGTTCCATTGGGAAAACCGGGGCTACCAGACCTTCGACGACTTCCTGGCCGACCTCTCCAGCCGCAAGCGCAAGATGATCCGCAAGGAGCGTGAGACTGCTCACGCCTCGGGCCTGACGATCCGCGCCCTGACCGGGGATCAGATCGAACCGCAGCACTGGGATGCGTTCTGGGCCTTCTACCAGGACACCGGCAGCCGCAAATGGGGCACGCCCTACCTGACCCGCAGGGCCTTCACCCGGTTCCATGACACGATGCGGGGCGACATCCTGCTGGTCCTCGCCTTCAACGGCGAGAGGCCCGTCGCGGGCGCGCTGAATTTCATCGGGCGGCACACGCTTTTCGGCCGCTACTGGGGCTGCACCGAAGATCATCCCTGCCTACATTTCGAACTGTGCTATTATCAGGCCATCGACTGGGCGATCACCCACGGCCTTACCCGGGTCGAGGCGGGTGCCCAGGGCGAACACAAGCTGGCGCGTGGCTATCTGCCGGTAGAAACCCATTCGCTCCACTGGATTGCAGAACCCTCGTTCCGCACGGCCGTGGACCGCTACCTGCAGGCAGAACGCCGCGCGGTGGGGGAAGAGATCGAGGTGCTGACCTCATACGGTCCCTTCCGCAAATCCGAGGGGCACGAGTAGGTTGATCCGATAACCCGCAAACTGACCCGCATGAGGACGCCATGGCCGACCTTCTGAACGAGACCGACCGCAAGTCGCAACTTCCGCCGCTTGCCGAAATCGGCTGGGCTGCCGTTCCGGGCTGCGATGCGATCCGCAAGGTCTGGAAGTTCCGCAACTTCAGCCAGGCCTGGGGCTTCATGTCCCGCGCCGCGCTTGCGGCCGAGAAGCTGAACCACCATCCGGAATGGCGCAATGTCTACAACGTCGTCGATGTGACGCTGACCACGCATGACTGCCACGGGATCAGCCAGCTGGACATCGACCTTGCCCGCGCGATGGACAAGCTGGCCCCCGATGCCGAAATCCAGCGCGATCACGGCGAGCCGATCTCCTGCCTCTGCGAACTGAACGCGCGCAAGGCCTAGCCGGGTCGGAGAAACCCCGCTAAACCGTCGCAAACGCAGGGAGACGCGCCGTGCTGCACCGCCACGCCGACTGGTTCTCGTTTCTGAAGGTCAAGGACGCCGCCCAGAAGCGCGCCGCCGCGATCATGGACGAGACACTGGATATCTCGGGCGGCATGATGCACCGCCGCGATATCGAGGCGCTGACGGCCCTGTTGCTGGCGCAAAAGCCGAAACGGATCTTCGAGATCGGGACCTACAAGGGCGCGTCGTCAGAGATGATGCTGCGGCTTCTGCCCGAGGCGCAGGTGATCTCCATCGCCTTCGTCAATCCGGACAGGACGCGGCAGTTCAACAATGACGAGCTGACCGAAGCCGCGGTCGGCGCTCTGGTCAGCCCGCGCAACCGGGGCCGGTATACCCAGCTGATCGGCGATTCCCACCAGATCGACCCGCAGGCCTTTGTCCGCGATCACGGGCAGATGGACCTCGTGTTCATCGACGGCGACCATTCGCGCGAGGGAGTGCGGCAGGATACCGATCTTGCCCGCGCGATCCTTTCCCCGGGCGGGGCGATCGCCTGGCACGATGCGAACCCCAAGAAGCGCTACATCGGCTCGCGTCTGTTCCTGGAGGAAGACCTGCCGGAACTGGCACTGGCCACGACCGATGACTTCATCGGCGGCGTGGCCCTGTGGACCGAGGCTTTGGAAAAGCGCCTGCGGACCGGGGCGCTGGCGGCGGGCTAAACCTTAAAGCAGCCCCGCCATCCGTGCCCCGGTCAGCAGGTCCGGAGCCAGATGATGCGCCCAGCGCCCTTGGCTTGGCACAATGTCGGGAACCTGCACCACAACGCAACCGGCGCGATGGGCGGCTTCGGCCCCGGTTTCGCTGTCCTCGAACACCAGGCAGCGTGTCGGGGAAATCCCGAACAGCGTCGCGGCCAGCAGATAGGGCTCGGGGTCGGGCTTTGGGGCGCGCACGTCGTCCAGCGTGACGACATGGGTGAACGCATCGGCGATCCCGGCAAGCCCAAGCTTGTGGTGCGCACCTTTGCGCCCGGTTGAGGTGACGATGGCGAGGGGGTGCTTCAGCGCCGGCAAAAGGTCCCGCGCGCCGGGTTTCAGCTCCAGCCCCGCATCGACCCCGTCGTTGAACCCCTTGCGCCAGTGCTGGTTCACGCCGTCAAGGTCCACCCCCGGCAGGGCGGCGCGGATCATGCGGGCGGCGGTCGGTTCGTCCTTGCCGACAAGAGCGTGCATGAAGGCCTCATCCACCTTGTGCCCAAGTGCTGCGAACGCCGCCAATCCGGTCGCAAGCGCGATGCTTTCGGTGTCGATCAGCGTGCCGTCAAGGTCGAAGAGAATGGCGTCGTACATCATGGCCTCCGGGCGGAGCCATAGCCGATCACAAGTGCAGCCGGTAGTGGGTAAAGCCGCAGGTGTCGCGCTCCAGCCGCTCGGGCCAGAAGCCTGCGATCTCGTCCAGATGCTGTGCTGCGGCATCGCCGGCGGCGAAAGTGGCGGTGGTGCCGGGCATCGGCAGGAAGTGCCAGTTGCGCCGGATCGGACCTGCGACGGAGCCAAGCCGCTGGACATGGGCGGCGATGACGGATTGCACCCGCGCGCCGTCGGTGAAGACGATCTGGTAGTCGCCCTCGGGGTCCCACAGACGGGCGCGACCGGCGCGGTGGCTGTTGGTCACCAGAAGAAACTCATCTTCGGGACGGACCGGGCGGCCCTGGTAGGAAAGACCCACGACCCGCCGCGCTTCGGGGTTCACCAGACGACCTTGCGCATCAAAGCGGACGGGCTGACTTAAGTCGATGGCATAGCTCAGCTGCGGGATCGTTTCGAACAGGAAGGCCGGGACTTCGGGATCAAGCAGGGCCGCGTCGGTCGCACCCGGGGTGATCTGGCGGAAGATCGTCGCCCCTCGCTCCAGCCACTCGGCAAGCTCGGTCCCGGTCAGGAGCAGCGTCACCAGAGTGTTCGGGAACGGATAGAGGTCGGACAGGTTGCGCATCCGCAGGGGACCGGCAGGGATGTGGGTATAGTTCGCGGGCCCACCCCGGCCACCCGCCCGGAAGGGTGCTGCCGAGGACAGGACCGGCAGGCTTTCCCAGCTGGTGCCGACCAGGGCCTGGCGGACATGGAAGGCCTTGGCTTCCGCGATCAGGTCCAGCACAGCCGACGGGGCGATGGTCGCGAACTGGGTATGCAGCGCCAC
>JBGSVS010000146.1:0-2494 GCA_041752895.1 Tabrizicola sp. | reverse complement strand
GCTCGCGGGCGACTTCCTGGCAGCCCCAATGGGCGCGTCGGATCGGGGCCTCCACGGGCTGCCGGCCAATGGCGACTGGCAGGTCCTGCCCTCGGCCCCCGGCACCCTCCGCGCGCTTCTGGACGGAGAGGTGCAGGGCGCGAGTGTGGTGAAAGAACTGTCGGTCGAAGCCGACCATCCCTTCGTTTACCAGCGCCACCTTTTCATCGGCGGGTCGGGGTCGCTCCCTGTCGCCAATCACGCGATGGTTTCTGTGCCGAACGGTGCCAAGCTGTCGTTTTCCCGCAAACGCTGGTGGGAAACGCTGGCCGAACCGCTGGAGACGACGCAGGGCCGGTCCTGCCTGGCCTATCCCCGCCGCTCCGAGGACGCGGCCGAGTTTCCCGGTGCCGATGGCGGCACGGTGAACCTGCACCGCTACCCCTGGGGCGAGGCGCACGAGGATTTTGTGGCGGGCATCGAAGACCCGGGGTCAACCCTGGGCTGGACCGCCGTGGTGCGGCCAAAGGAGGGTGATCTTTTCCTGTCGCTGCGCAACCCGGCGCATCTGCCGATGACGATGCTGTGGCATTCGAACGGCGGGCGGGATTTTGCGCCGTGGAACGGGCGGCACAAAGGGTGTCTCGGCGTCGAGGAAGGTGCCGCCCTGCCGATGCTGGGGCTGTCGTCGCGGGAAACGCCTGATCCGCTGACCGCTGCCGGGCAGCCGGGTCTGGTGCGGCTTGACCCGCAGGGCACGGTCGAGGTGCGCCACATCATCGGGGCCATCGCCTGGCCGGAAGGCCAGTCGGTCGCAGGCGTGATGCTGGAAGGCGATGCGCTGACTATCACCGGCGATTGGGGGGCGGAACGGACGGTTCCCCTGCGCGGCGGCTGGCTTGGGCTGGGAAAGCCGCAGGCTGCGCAGAAACCTGCGCTGGAATGGGACCCCTGAAGCATCTGCAGCCCGGACTTTTCCAAAAGTCCGGACCGGAGCCTTCAAAGGCTCCGACACGATTTCTTCGAAGAAATCGTTGCCCTATTCGCTGAACCCCGGCCGCTGCGCCCAGGCCCAGGCATCGCCGATCATCTGCCGCATGGTCGACCGCGTGGGCTCCCACCCAAGTTCCTGGATCGCATGGGTCGAGGACGACACCAGCGCCGCCGCATCCCCCGGACGCCGATCGCCGATGATGACCGGCACGTCGCGGTTGGTGACCAGCCGGCTTGCGTCGATCACCTCGCGCACCGAAAAGCCCCGGCCGGTGCCCAGACAGAAGACCCCGTCGCCCTTGCCGTCCAGCAGCCGCTTCACCCCCAGCACATGCGCGTCCGCCAGGTCCGAGACATGGACATAGTCGCGCACGCAGGTGCCGTCTGCCGTGGGGTAGTCGGTCCCGAACATGGTCAGCGCCGGACGCTTGCCCGCGACCGCGTCCAGCATCAAGGGGATCAGATGCGTTTCGGGCACATGCTGCTCGCCTATGTCGCCTTCCGGGTCTGCGCCAGCAACGTTGAAATATCGAAAAATCACGTGGGAAATTCCGGCAGAAACTCCGAAATCGCGCAGCATTTGTTCAATTGCCAGCTTTGAGCCGCCATAGGCGTTGATCGGGCGCTGCGGGGTATCCTCGGTCAGAAGGACGCCGTCCTGATCGCCATAAGTCGCGCAGGTTGACGAGAAGACGAAGTTCTTCACTCCCGCCGCAGCACAAGCTTCCAAGAGGTTCAGCGCCCCGTTCACATTGACGCGCCAATAGCGCCCGGGGTCCTTCATCGACTCGCCCACCAGCGACAGGGCCGCGAAATGCATTACCGCGACCGGGCGATATTCGGCCAGCGCCGCGTCAATCTGCGCGCGGTCCATCAGGTCGCCCTTGACCAGCGGGCCCCACTTCACCGCCCCCGACCAGCCGGTCGAGAGATTGTCGAACACGACCGGCTCATACCCGGCCCGGGCCAGTGCCTTGCAGGCATGCGCGCCGATATAGCCCGCCCCGCCTGTCACCAGAATCCGTTCCACCATCGCACTTGTCCCCACACCGCCAGCGCCGCTGGTTTGCGTCGAAACCTGCGGCGATGTCCAGTGGCTTTGCCTGGTGTTTCAGACCAGCAGCAGGTCCTGCAGGGCCAAGGACAGCCCCTCCTCCATACTGAACAGCGCCACGGCATTGCCGCTGGCCCCGCCGTCGAGGTCCATGAAGAGGGCGCGGAAGTTGGTGTCCCAGAAGAGGGCGGGGGCGCCTGCGGCGAAGGTTCCGGGCAGGCCTGCGCCCGTTTGCCACATCGCCGCCAGCGTCGCCCCAGCTGCGATCCCGAGGGCGGCGCGGTCAAGGACCACCCGGTCCTCTCCGCTGGTGAAGTCAAGAAACAGGTCCTCGGCATCGGCCGAGACGATCTCGAAATGGTCGACGCCAACGCCGCCGTGATAGACGTCACGGCCCGTGCCCCCGGTCAGCCAGTCCGCGCCCTCGCCGCCGTCGAGGTGATCGCCCCCCGCCCCCCCGGTCAGCGT